>JBKQQE010000036.1:0-6191 GCA_052326245.1 Xanthobacteraceae bacterium
GTCGTCTTGCCGACGCCGCCCTTGTCCGCCCCCACCACGATCACTGCCGGCTTTGCCATGAGAATCCTTTTTCAATCCTGCCGCGCCGCCCGGCCAATCGATGGAGCCGGGCCAATGCTGCCTGCATTAGGGCGGAACATGGCAGAAACATGGGAGAATTCAATTGTTCTGCGCCAATCCGCCGGTATTCGCACGGAATCCCGGAGCGGGGACCGGGCGGCGGGGTCGGCTGCGGCGTCGCCGGCCGGGGCGGGCGGTCAGTGGTGTCCCCAAGGACCGCTCGAAGGACCGCTCGAAGGACCACTGGAAGGGCCGTCTGGCGGCCCGCCGGGTTGATTCCAGGGCCCGCCGGCGGGGGCTAATGGTTCGCCAGGCGCGCCCCACGGGCCGGCGGGCGGTGCCGGCTCGGCGGCGCTGGCGTCGTTATTGTTTGCGCCGGGCGGCGGCGCGGCCGCAGGCGGGGCAATGGCCAACGGTCCCGGGTCGCGGCCGCCGGCGAATTGCACCAGCGCCTTGACCCGCGAATCGATCGAGGGGTGCGTCGCGAACAGGTCGGCGAAGCCCTCGCGCGGATTGTCGAGGCACATCTCCATCACCGCCGAGGTCGCGCCCGGCAGCTCGCCCCGGTTCTCGATCTTGCGCAACGCCGAGATCATCGCGTCCGGATTCTTGGTCAGTTCGACCGAGCCGGCGTCGGCGAGAAACTCGCGCGACCGCGACAGGGCGAGGCGCACAATCAGCGACAACAGCCAGGCCAGTACGATCAGGGCGACGGCGAGCAGCAGCACCACCACGGCGCCGCCGCCCTTGCGCCTTGATCCGCCGCCGAAGCGAAAGCCGGTGTTGAAGAAGATCCGGAAGAACAGCTCCGCGAAAAAGCCGACGACGCCCGCGATCACCACCGCGATCACCATCAGCTGGACGTCGCCGTTGCGGATGTGGGTCAGTTCGTGGCCGAGCACGGCCTCGACCTCCTGGTCGTCGAGCGCCTGCAACAGGCCGGTCGTGACCGTGACGGCGTATTGGCGCCGGTTGAGCCCGGTGGCGAACGCGTTCAGGGCGTCGCTGTCGACGATCTTCAGTCTCGGCATCGGCAGGCCGCGCGAGATGCAGAGATTTTCCAGCAGGTTGTAGAGGCGCGGCTGCTCTTGCCGGGTGACGTCGCGGCCGCCGGTCACGGCGTCGATCAGCGACTGGTGAAAGAAATAGGCGATCACGATCCAGGCCGCGGCGCCCAGGGTGGCCAGCGGCAGCGCCCGGACCAGGTCGTAGCCGGCGGCGGCGATCAACGCATCCGCCGGCGCGTCGCCGTGGCCGATCGCCTCCGCGACCAGGGCGCCGGCGAACACCATGACGTAGATCAGCAAGAACAGGCCGACCAGCAGCACCATCGACCGAAACCTGTTGGCGGCGATGTGCGTGTAGAGACCGTATGCGGCCATGACCTGTCGTTCGCTCCCGGCTCGCCGTTGCCGCGCGTCAGAACTTCACGCTGGGCGCCTGGTCCATCTGCGGGCGCGTCTCGCCAAGGTCGAAGAAGTCCTTGCGGCCGAAACCGAGCATGCCGGCGAACAGCACCGCCGGCAGCTGCTGGATCCCGGTGTTGTATTCCTGGACGGCGTTGTTGAAGAAGCGGCGGCTGGCGGCGATCTTGTTCTCGACGTCGGAAAGCTCGGTCTGCAGCTGCTGGAAGTTGGCGTTGGCCTTGAGGTCGGGATAGGCCTCCGACAGCGCGATCAGGCGGCCCAAGGCGCCGGACAGCTGCGTCTCGGCGGCCGAGATCTGCGCCGGACCCTGCGCCGACATCGCCGCGTTGCGGGCCTTGACCACGTCGTCCAGCGTGCCGCGCTCGTGGGCGGCGTAGCCTTTCACCGTTTCCACCAGGTGGGGGATCAGGTCGTGGTGCTGCTTGAGCTGGACGTCGATGTCGGCGAAGGCCTGGCCGACCCGCTGGCTGAGCGCAACGAGACGGTTGTAGGCGGCAAAGGCCATGATGGCGAGGACGACAATGACGCCGAGGACGATCCAGCCGATCGACATGAGGAGCTTCTCCTGTTGGGGTAGCGACCGGCGGAACCTAGACCAAAACGGTTCCGGGTGGCAGGGGGCGGCACCGGTCGCGTTGTTGTCGCTGTCGCCCCCTCGCGGGTTCAATGGCGGCGGGTCGACGTGGCGGCAGGGCTGTTCCGCCATATCTGGCCCGATTGCGACATTGTGACAAGGACCGCCGCGGGCCGGCGATTATTCGCTTTCCCGCGGCGGCGATTTGGGCAAGTCTTGCGCCATGAGCGAGACCAAAGCGTTGTTCGACGTGCTGCGGCAGAGTGTCGACGCCAAAACGGTCGACGCCATCGAGCGTCTGGTCCGCGACGGCTCGGACCGCGCGCTGTGTCGAATCAACGTGTTGGATTTCGCGACCGCGGCGGGCGTCGATGCCGAACTGGCGACTGCCGCTTTCCTGCATGCGTCGCGGATCGGCCTGTTCGACCTGTCGTGGAACATGCTCTGCCCGGGCTGCGGCGGCGTGCTCGACGCGGGCGCGACGCTGAAGACCTTCGATCATGACAAGTACGACTGTGCGCTGTGCTCGGCGGCGTACGAACCCACCCTCGACGAGATGGTCGAGGTGACGTTCACAGTCAACCCGCGGGTGCGCCGGATCGCGGCGCACGACCCGGATACGCTGCCCTTCCTCGAATACTTCCGGCAGGTGTTCTGGAGCTCCGGCATCGACCTGCCGGATTCGCTGGAGCCGCAATTCGAGCAGTTCTCGCTGGAAGCGCTGGAGTTGCCGCCGGGCGAGAAGGCGCTGGTGTCGCTGCAATTGCCGGCGGAGTTCGTCATCGTATTCGATCCGGTGACCCACGCCACCCAGTTCATCGACGTCAAGGGCGAGCCGACCAAGGAACGCCAGGCGCTGACGCTGGTGTTCAACGCCTCGAAGGCGCCGACCGGGACGCTGCAGATGCGGCCCGGCCCGTTGCGGCTGAGCCTGGAAAACCGCACCGGCCGACGTGTCCTGCCGGGGGTGTGGATCGCCAACCACGTGCTGCACGAGATGATGAGCAAGCGAAAGCCGTTCCTCACCGCCAAGCGGCTGTTGACCAACCAGACCTTCCGCGACATCTACGGCACCGACACGCTGGACACCGACCAGCGCCTGAAGATCACCAGCCTGACGTTCCTGTTCACCGACCTCAAGGGCTCGACCGAGCTGTACGAGAAAGTCGGCGACCTCGCCGCCTACGACCTGGTGCGGCAGCATTTCAGCGTGCTCTACGCGATCGTCGGCTCGGAAGCCGGCGCGGTGGTGAAGACCATCGGCGACGCGGTGATGGCGACGTTTCCGACGCCGGACCGGGCGATGGCGGCGGCGCTGCGCATGCGCGAGGCGATGCAGGAGATCAACGCCGAGCGCGGCAACGAGGATCTGCTGCTCAAGATCGGCATCCACGAGGGGCCGTGCCTGGCCGTTACCTTCAACGACCGCCAGGACTATTTCGGCAAGACCGTCAACATGGCGGCGCGGGTCCAGGGGCTGGCGAAGACGCGGTCGATCTTCGCCACGCAGTCCATCGTCGAGGACGCCGCGGCCGCGACGATCCTGCGAAATTCGGGGTTGCACCCGGTCGAGCAGCGCGCGGCGTTGCGCGGCATCACCGACGACGCGCTGGTCTACGAGATTCCGTAGCCGGCGCGGAGTCGTGCCGCCAGATCAACTCTCCGCCTCCACTGCATCCCCCCAATCCCAGCGCCGGGCGCGGGCGTACGCCACCTTGTCTCGCCGCGGCGCTTTCTCGATCACCGCGCGGCCATCGGCCATGCAGAGCTTGGCCGCCACCTCTATTTTGCCGACGAGCGGTTGCGCCAGCACCCGCGCCGATGGTCTGTGCGTCGGCGGCGCGCGGGTCAGCGCCACATAGGAAAACTTCTCGTCCTCGAATGGCAGCGCGACGCCCTTCACCTGCTTGTGGTCGCGGCTTCGCGACAGCCGCTGGGTGAAATGGCACCAGTCGGGCGCCTGCAGCGGGCAGGCCTGATCGTGCGGGCAGGGCGCGATGACGTGGGCTCCGGACGCGATCAGCCGGGCCCGCAGCGCGACGATGCGGCCGTAGCCGGCCGGCGTGCCGGGCTCGACCACCACGAGGGTGTCGCGGGTCCTGCGCCACAACGCGTCGGCGACGCGTTCGAGATCCGCCGCCGGCAGTTCGGCGATCAGGTAGCTCGCGATCACCAGGTCGGCGTCGGCGGCGGTCGCAAGCCCCTCGCGGACATCGTCCGGCGTCTGCTGGACGGTGCTCAGTCGCGCGTCGCCGCCGACCAGTTCGGTCGCGAGCGCCCGCAGGGCGGGATTGGCATCGAGCTGGGCGAAGGCGGACAGCGCCGGAAACGTCTGCGCCGCCGCCCACGTCGCCGTGCCCGGCCCGGCGCCGGCATCGAGCAGACTGATGGGGGCATAGTCCGGCCGCAGCCGCGCGATCTCGGCAAGGCAGGCCGCGACCGCTGCGTAGGTCGCCGGCATCCGGGCAAATGCATAGGCGAGCGCGTCGTCGCCGTCGGCAATCACCGTCGAGCCGCCGCCGCCGCGATAGGTCGCCGACAGCGCGGCGGCGCGCGTCGCGATTGCGTTGCGGGAGCGGCCCTCGGCGAGGCGGTCGAGCGCGGCCTTCAGGCCAGCAGGCAGCTCAAACGTCATGTTTCACCGTCTGCTCCTCCGTCATGGCCGGGCAGCGCGATCCGTCTCTGACTGATCGCTAGGACTAGGGTCTCCCGGCCATCCAGTATTCCAGGGCGGCGAGCGGACGACGCGACGTTGCGTCATTTTCTCCGTCATGGCCGGGCTTGACCCGGCAATCCACTCTACTTTCTTACGGCACCGCCAAAGAGTGGACCCGCGGGTCAAGCCCGCGGGTGACGCGGAGGTTGTTGCCGCGCTATTCCATCCCGCGCCCCCCTCACATCTCCCTTACCACTACGCCTTCGTTCGGCGCGAGCGAAAGCACCGGCCCCGCCGCTTCGCCGGCGCGGTCGCGGTGGGTCGAGAGCACGATCGTGCCGTGCGGCACGTCGGTGAGCTCTGCGGCCGCGGCGCCGAGGTTGAGCGCGATGAAGAACGCCTGCCTGTTGTCGCTGGCTCCATCCTCGGGCGTGCGGCGATAGCGCAGCACGTCGCCGGTGGCCGCGATGTCGCGGACGGCGCCGTGGCTCAGCACGGGCTCGGCGTTGCGCAACGTCAGCAGGCGACGCGTCAGCGTCAGCAGCGAGGCGGCATCCGCGGCGCAGGCCTCGACATTGCGCGTCGGCCAGTCGTCGTTCAGCGGCAGCCACGGCTCGGTGATCGAGAACCCCGCATGGGGCGCCGCCGACCACGGCATCGGCGTGCGGGCGCCGTCGCGGCCGAGCCCCCGGCCGGGCAGGTTGATCTCCCAGGGATCGCGCACCCGCGCGGGGGGGATTTCGACCTGGGGCAGGCCGAGCTCGTCGCCATAATAGAGTGTCGGGGTGCCGCGCAGCGTCAGCAGCAGCATCTGCGCGACGCCGGTCTGCTCAGGCCCGACGCGGCGCGCCAGCCGCGGCCGGTCGTGGTTGCCGAGCACCCAGTTCGGCCACGCACCCGCGGGCAGCGCGGCCTCGTAGTCGGCGATCAGGCGGGCGAGCGCGCCGGCCCGCCAGGGCGCGGTAATCAGCGCGAAATTGAACGGCAGCTGCGCGCCGTCGAGATGTTTGCCGTAATAGGCCACCAGGCGGTCAAGCGGCAGGTAGATCTCGCCGATCAGGAGCCGGTCGTCGAATTCCCCGACCACGGCGCGCAGGCCGGCCACCACGTCGTGCACCTCGGCGACGTCGGCGGAATAGAGGTTCGAGAGCTGCTCGTAGGGCGGGCGGCCTGGGTCGTAATCCGGGTTTGGCGGATTGTCGCGGAAGCCTGCGTCCTTCATCAGGTGCCACATCACGTCGACGCGGAAGCCGTCGACGCCGCGGCCGAGCCAGAACCGCATCGCCTGGTGCATGGCGCTCGCGACCTCGGCGTTGCGCCAGTTGAGGTCGGGCTGGGAGGCGAGAAAGGCGTGGTAGTAATATTGGCCGGTCGCGGCGTCGAAGCTCCAGGCGCTGCCGCCGAATTCCGACAGCCAGTTGTTGGGCGGCCCGCCGTCGGGGCTGCCGTCGCGCCAGATGTACCAGTCGCGCTT
>JBKQQE010000037.1:0-4512 GCA_052326245.1 Xanthobacteraceae bacterium
TTGACCTCGTTCCGCAAGGAATGGCCCGGCGCGGGTTGCACCCCGGCCGGGCCAGTCGATCGTCGGATCGTTTGCACCTCAGCCTTTTGGGCTGTTCCTGAGCGTGATCGCGATCGGCTCTTCATCAGACCCGGATGGTTGAACGAACTTAAGGTTCGCATAGCAAGGTTGGGACGGACGAAGATGTCTAATATTAGCATTGTTTGCGCCGGAATCGATATCGGTAAACTGAAACTGGATGTGGCTTTGTACGGAGCCGAGGCCCGGCTCGAGGTCGACAACACCTCCGCCGGTCATGAGAAACTGGCGGCCTGGCTGAAGCTCCACAAAGTCGAGCGGATCGGGCTGGAGGCGACCGGCGGCTATGAGCAGGATGTGGTTCGGACGCTTCGCCGCGCCGGATTCCTGGTGGCCGTGCTGCAGCCCATGCAAGTGCGCGCCTATGCCAGGTTCCGGCTACAACTCGCCAAGAACGACAGGATAGACGCCGCTCTGATCGCAGCCTGTGTCGCCTCGGTCGAAAAGATCAGGGAAGCGCCAGACCCTCGTTTTGAGGCGTTTGCCGCGGCCCAGACCCTGATCGATCAACTGAAAGACGATATCGTTCTTTACAAGACGCGGCGGGAGACCGCTCGGGACGAGCACGGCCGCGCGTTCTGGGAGCAGGAGATCGCCAGCCGGAAGGCGCAGGCGCGTAGCGCACTTAAGACGCTGCGCGCCGAGATGCGCGCGCATGACGATATCGCCGCCAAGCTGGACCTGATCATGAGCGTCGAAGGTATCGCCGAGAAGACCGCGATTGCCATCCTGATCCGGATGCCCGAGATCGGCACTCTCTCGCGTGAACAGGTGGCTGCTTTGGCCGGATTGGCGCCTTACGACGACGACTCAGGCCGCAGGGCCGGCGGCCGCCACATCCAGGGCGGTCGCGCCCGCTTGCGCACCAGCCTCCACGCCGCGGCGCTACCGGCAGCCATCTTCTGGAACCCCCAGCTCGTCGCCTTCTACAAGCGTCTCCGAGCCAGCGGGAAAAACCACAAAGTGGCTCTCGTTGCCTGTTCCCGAAAGCTCCTCTTCTTCATCAATACCGTCGTCGCCCGGGCAACTCCCTGGCAGCCAAAATCTGCCGCGACCTAATGGTTGCTCAGGATGACGCTTCGAGACGTACATCTGCGCTGTACTCTCCACGATGACGCTTCGCGGCGCGGTGCGCGTTTCCCCCGCGCCCTCAATGCAGCTTCGGCGCCCGCAGCATCCGGGCGCGGTCGGCCGACTTCAGCGTCACGTCGAAGGTCACCCCGCGGCTGTTGAGCGTCAGCGGCACGTCGACGCCCGAGCTGCCGAGCGCCCACAGCCGGTGATAGAACGACAACAGCGTCGTCACCGGCTCGCCCTTCACCGCCAGGATGGTGTCGCCGGTCTTGAGCCCCGCCTGCGCGGCCGGTCCCTTGGCGGTGAGCCCGGCGACCACCACGGTGTCGTCGATCTCGGTAGCGAACAGACCGAGCCACGGCCGCGCCGGCTTGTTGACGCGGCCGTAGGTGGTGAGGTCGGACAGGATCGGCTTGAGCAGATCGGTCGGCACCATCAGGTTGACGTAGCGCGCCATGTCCTTGCCCGCGCTTTCGAGCTGCAGCGAGCCGATCCCGATCAGCTCGCCGCGCTCCGAGATCAATCCTGTGCCGCCCCAGTTGGGGTGCGCCGGCGCGGTGAAGATCGCCTCGTCGAGCGCGTATTCCCAGTAGCCGGCGAACGGCTCGCGGGCGACCACGGTGGCGGCGAGCGAATCGGCGCGGCCGCCGGCGCCGCCGATCACGACGCGGCTGCCGATCGCGGCATGCGCGGAGAAGCCGAGCGGCAGCGACGGCAGATCGAGCTGTCCCAGCGCCTGCACCAGGCCGAAGCCGGATTCGAAATCGAAGCCGAGCACGTGGCCCTCCATCGCGCCGCCGTCGCGGCGATGAATCCAGACGGTTTCGGCCTCGGTGATCAGGTAGCCGATGGTGAGCACGAGGCCGTCGCCGATCACGACGCCGTTGCCGGCGCGCTCGATGCCGAGCGTTTCGGCGGTGAAGGCGTCGGGGGGAATGAACGCGTGCAGGCCGACCACGGCGGTGAGCGCGTGCTCGAGATCGAAGGCGTAGTCATCGATGCGCGGCTGGATCGCCGGCGGGACCTTTCGCTCGCTCAATGGTGCCATCAGGACCTCCTTGCGGCGGCGTCGGGTTTCGCCGCCTCTGTCATCGCGCCACGGTCATGGCGTATCCGTCATCGCGTATCCGTCACCGCGTATCCGCCATCGCGCTTTTGTCATTTCGCCTTGGTCGTCGTGGCGTCGTGATTGTTCCTTGGTCATCACGTCATTGTCATCACGCCAGGCTTCATCGAGAACTCGATCTGCGCGATGGCCTCATGTTGCGGCGATCACGCGTATCTAAACTCTGCTTTAGTTCCATGCAGTTGCCACGCGACCGCCATTTTCTCACGCGACGAGTCGCCCTGCGACACGCATTCTACCATGAGTTCCAAATTGTTGCGCCTATGCAACAGTCGCCGTGAATCAAAATTTGGGCGGGAACGGCGGAACGTCTGGAGGGTTCGTGTTGCGGTCGTCATCGCGATCGGCTGCAAGCTATCGCAAATTCAGCGGTTGCCGCCAGGCCATCGCAATCTGGGCGATTGTTGTCAGGCAATCGCCAAACAGAAGTGGGAACTCGCCATGAAAAAGATCCTCCTCGCCAGCGCGTCGCTCGTGGTCCTGGTCTCATCGGCCTCTGCCGCCGATCTGCAGCCGCGCACCTACACCAAGGCGCCGCCGCCGCCGATCCCCGCGCCGATCTACACCTGGACCGGTTTCTATATCGGCGGTCATCTCGGTGGCGCCTTCGACGGCAACAGCGCGCTCGGCAGCAGCAACGGCCGCTTGCTCGGCGGCGTGCAGGCCGGCTTCGACTATCAGTTCGCCACCAACTGGGTGCTCGGCATCGAGGGCCAGTATTCGTTCGCCGACCGCGGCACCAATTCGGCGGCCTTCCCCGGCGGCTTCACCGTGTCCGACCGCGACGGCAATCTCGGTTCGGTCACCGGCCGGCTCGGCTACACCTGGGGCCCCGCGCTGCTCTACGCCAAGGGCGGCGTCGGCTTCCGCGAGGGCCAGAACGTCAACGTGACCGACAGCGTGCTCGGCGTGCCGGTGGGCTTCACCGCCAACACCCACGACACCGGCTACACGGTGGGCGCCGGTCTCGAATACATGTTCGCCCGCAACTGGTCGGCCAAGATCGAGTATCAGTACTACAATTTCGGCAGGACCGACGTCTTCGTGCCGGCGGCGCCCGCCGGCGGCGCGGCGCTGGCCAGTTACCGGCCCGACGAGCACACCGTCAAGGTGGGCCTGAACTACCGCTTCAACCTGGGCGGGCTGTAACGGCGGCCTCCGCAAGTTGAAGAGTGGATTGCATGGCAATGCGGCTCTTGCCGCGTTGCATTCTTCTCAAGTGCCGCAAGTCGGGTGAATTGAACCCGACTTGCGCTATTTAACGTGGACGAAACTCGACGCCAGCCAAGTCGCCGCGGCATGCAAGGCGCGCGCTCGGCGAGGGGGCCCCGATCCGGTCGAGCGCGGCACAGCGCTACATCGGCGGGATGACGCCGCCCTTGCCGAACAGAACCGCGCCGGCGAGCAGACTGCCGTCGGCCTGGCGTTGGGCGGGCACGAACACCGGGCTACCGACGGTGATGTCAGTGGCGGCCGCACCCGGCGCCAGTGCGACCACCGGAACATTCTCGGGAACGTCGATTTTTTTCTCGCCGCCCTTGTAGGTCACGGTGATGGTCTGTCCGTCGACGCCCTTGACCGCCTTGGCGACGGTGGCGTTGGTCATCATGCTGGAGCCGGGAAGATCCCACGGATAGTGACCTTCGGCGAATCCCTTCATGCTGTCCGGGAACACGACGACCTCCAGCGACCGCAAGGTGGAATTGGGCTGGGTCGCCGTCGCGGTGCCGATGAACGTGCCTTCCTTGATATCAGCCATCGACGACTTGATCACCGCGATCGCGCCGAACTTGTCCGCCAGCATGACCGTCACATCCTTGCCGTCCTTGGCGTGGACGACAAGCTTGGAACCGTCGAGGCTCGCAACGGTTCCTCTCACGCGCACCGGCTCGCCGTCCGCGCGCGCGGGCACTGCGCTGATCGCGACCGGAACGAGAATTGCGGCGACCGCGGCCGCACGAAGTCCGACCCCATATCCAGGCTGTTTCATGGCTTCCTCCGGTTTGGTGATTTTGCAGCGCGCATTGTCTATCGCATAAATAAATTGTGCGCAATTTAATTTGCCGGCGAAACGGCAGCTCCGTGGTCACGCCGATGTGAAGGAATAAAGGCGGCCTTCGCGGGTTTCGCCGCGGCCTATGCCGCGACCGTTGCTGCCCTGGCGGCGAGCAGCGCGCGGATTTCCGCCGCGGGCCTGGCGGCGCTGAACAGGTAGCCCTGCATCTGCGAGCAGC
>JBKQQE010000038.1:0-15137 GCA_052326245.1 Xanthobacteraceae bacterium
CCCGGGCCCCACCTCCTCCGCCGCCGCCACCCCCGCACGCGCCGCCGCCGCCACCCCCGCACGCGCCGCCACCACCACCGCCGCCGGTCGCTCATCCCCCGGCGCCGCCGGTCCCGCCGCATGCCGAGCCGATGCAGCGGCCAGTGCCGCCGGCACCGCCGCATGCGCCGCCGCCCCCGGCTCCGGGCGCGCCCGCGCCGCATCCGCTGCCAACGGCACCGACAGCGCCGAACGCCGCCCCCGCGGCGCCTGGCGGCAATCCGCCCGCTGGACCGCGCACCGAGCGCCGTGGCCCGCCACCCGGCATGCCGCCGGGCACCCCCGCAGCGCTTCCCGCCCCCAAGGTGGCCGCACCTCTGCCGGCGCTGACCCCCTCCCCGGCCACGCCGGCCGGTGGCCCGCCCGGCGGCGGCCGCCTGCAGGATTTCCGTGCCCAGCGGCAACAGAGCGTGGAAGGCGGACGGACCATCATCCGCGAGCCCGGCCACGTCATCGTCGTCGACCCCAGCGGCCAGTCGTTCATCCGCCACGACGAGGACGACCGCTTCCGCTACGGCGCGCGCAATGTCGAGGTGATGCGTGAAGGCGCCGACACCCGCACCGTGATCGTGCGGCCGGACGGCAGCACCATCATCACCATCACCGGTCCCGACGGCGGGCTGCTGCGGCGAATTCGCCGCGGCCCCGATGGCCGCGAGGTGATCATCATCGACAACACCTACCGCGATCCGCTGGCGGTGGGCGGCTTCTACATCGACCTGCCGCCGCCGATGCTGCGGATCCCGGCCGACCGCTACATCGTCGACGCCGCGTTCGCGACGCCCGAGCTGATCTACGACACGCTGATGGCGCCGCCGGTGGAACGGCTCGATCGCCGCTTCACCCTCGACGAGATCCGCTACAGCCCCACGGTGCGCGCGCGGATGCCGAGCATCGACCTCGATACCATCACCTTCGACATCGGATCGGCGGACATCGGGCCGGACCAGGCGGCGAAGCTGCAGGTGATCGCGGACGGGCTCAACCGCGCGATCTCGCGCAACCCCCGCGAGGTGTTCCTGATCGAGGGCCACACCGACGCCACCGGCAACGACGTCGACAACCTGTCGCTGTCGGATCGCCGCGCCGAATCGGCGGCCAACCTGCTCACCCAGCAGTTCCAGGTGCCGGCGGAAAACCTGACGTCGCAGGGCTATGGCGATCAGTATCTGAAGATACCGACCGACGGGCCCGAGCGTCGCAACCGGCGCGTCACCATCCGGCGCATCACGCCGCTGTTGACCGGCGACGCCGGACCGCCGCGCTGAGGCACTCGGCCTGACGAAACGGCGATGGCCGGGACCGAAAGGTCCCGGCCATTGCGTTAGAGGCGACGCATCGCGGCCGCCTCAACGGCATCTACATGGCGACGTTCTTCGCTGCCGGTGGCGGTTTTGAATTTGAAGTTGCTATGACAAGCCCAGCCGGGAAACTGATAGGAACTTCAATTTCACCGCACTAGTCGTTTTCCAGCCTGAGGATAGGCGAGCCATCCCCAACAGATATCAGGCCCGTCTTTGCATAGATGTCCAGCTTGGCGCGGGTGTCGGTGATGTCAAGGTTGCGCATGGTGAGCTGACCGATGCGGTCCGCGGGCGTGAAGGCCGCGTCCTCCACCTTCTCCATGCTCAGCCGCTCCGGCTGGTAGGTGAGGTTGGGGCTCTCGGTGTTCAGGATCGAATAGTCGTTGCCACGGCGCAGCTCGAGCGTCACCTCGCCGGTGACGGCGCGCGCCACCCAGCGCTGGGCGGTTTCCCGCAGCATCAGGGCCTGCGAATCGAACCACCGCCCCTGATAGAGCAGCCGGCCGAGGCGGAGCCCGCTGATCCGGTATTGCTCGATGGTGTCCTGGTTGTGAATGCCACTGATCAGGCGCTCGTAGGCGATGTACAGCAGCGCCATGCCGGGCGCTTCGTAGATGCCGCGGCTCTTGGCCTCGATGATCCGGTTCTCGATCTGGTCGCTCATGCCAAGGCCATGCCGGCCGCCGATGGCGTTGGCCTCGAGGAACAGCGCGACCGCGTCGGTGAAGGTCTTGCCGTTCAGCGCGACGGGCTGTCCCTCCTCGAAGCGCACCATGACCTTCTCGGCCTTGACGGCGCAATCATCGCGCCAGAACGGCACGCCCATGATCGGACTGACGATGTTGATGCCGGTGTCGAGGCTCTCGAGATCCTTGGCCTCGTGAGTTGCGCCGAGGATGTTGCTGTCGGTCGAATAGGCCTTCTCGGCGCTCATCTTGTAGTTAAAGCCGTTGGCGGTCAGAAACGCCGACATTTCGGCGCGGCCGCCCAGTTCGTCGATGAACTGCTGGTCGAGCCAGGGCTTGTAGATCTTCAGTCCCGGATTGGTCAGAAGGCCGTAGCGATAGAATCGTTCGATATCATTCCCCTTGAAGGTCGAGCCATCGCCCCAGACGTTGACCCCGTCCTCCTTCATGGCGGCTACCAGCATCGTGCCGGTGACAGCGCGGCCGAGCGGTGTGGTGTTGAAGTAGGTGGCGCCGCCGGTCGAGATATGGAAGGCGCCGGACTGGATGGCGGCGATGCCTTCATGGACCAGTTGTGTGCGGCAATCCACCAGCCGGGCGATCTCGGCGCCGAAATCCAGCGCCTTGCGTGGAATCTCGTCGTAGTCGGCCTCGTCAGGCTGTCCGAGGTTCGCGGTATAGGCACAGACGCGGGCGCCCTTTTGCTTCATCCACAAAAGCGCCGCGCTGGTGTCGAGACCGCCGGAGAACGCGATGCCGACTTTCTCCCCTTTGGGCAGGCCTTTCAGAATCGTGCTCATGGAGCTTCCAATCGTCCAAGTGCTGATGTCGTTTTCGACTAGTACCCTGTTTCCGAAGTTCGCAACATTCCGCCGAGACGGGATGCGAATGTTGGAGTCGGACCACTAGAGGCCGCGAATATCAAATTTCGCCGATATCGGCACGCCTTTTATAAGAGCGCCATGATGGGGCGGCTGACGCGATTCAGCAGCTCGCGCCCAGTGTCCTGGTTCTGACATTCGTATCAGTTTGCAGCGAGCTCGTTTACGAATGTCAGAACCGTAGGACACTAGCAAGAATATGATCCTGGTGCGGTTTTGGATCTGACGTTCGTATGACGGACTCGCGGAGAGCGCAGACACGAACGTCAGATCCACTGCACTAGGGAGTAGACCCTGTCTTGCGTCCGAACAGGCGCTGGAGCAGCCGGTAGCCCGGCAGCGCCAGCCGCGTCAATGCCGCGTCGATCGCCGCGTCGCTCAGCGCCGTCGCCGGCCAGCGGTAAATCAGGGCATAGGCCAGCCAGATGGTGAAAAACGCCATCAGGCCGGAGGCCAGCACGTCGGTGAGGAAGTGGCCGCCGAACGCCATCCGCAGCCCCCCGGTCGCGAGCCCGAAGGCGGTGGCGGCGACATAGGCGACAGGCCGCCAGGCCGGAGGCGCCAGCGCGGCCGGCGCATAGGTCCAGAACGCGGTCACCCCCTCGCCGGAGAAGAACGAGCAGTTCCTGGGGCAATCGCCGGTCGGGTCGTACCAGGGCTTGAACGGCCACGGGCCGCCGAATTCGGTGACCATCACCGGGCGCGGCCGGCCCCAGTGGCTCTTAAAAGCGAGATTGCTGAGGATGCCCGCCGTCAGGACAATGGTCACCACCAGGAACAGCACCGTCCGCCCCGGCACGATCAGGGGCTTCAGCGGCCGGATAAATTTCACCACCACGGCGACGATCGAGGGCGCCACGAAGGCCCAGGCGATCCACATCGCCGCATCGCGGGCAAACGCGGCGAGCGGCCCGAGCCGGACCGGAAAGTCCTTGCCCACCGGATCGTAGAACCAGCCGGCGACCACCAGGTCGAGCCGCGGGTCGAGCCCGAACACGATGAAGAAGGCAGCCGCGAGACCGAGCGCGATGCAAAGACCGGTCCGGTTCATCCGCGCGGCGCCGCGTGCGGGGGCGGCGGCAACCGCCGCCACAGGCCGGCATTGCGCCCGGCGATGAACCAGTAGACGAAGCCGGCGACGATGCCGGCGCCGCTCATGACCTCGAGCTCGCGGCGATCGATGCCGTGAAACGCCCAGGTGTCGGGATCGAACGGCACCAGGCTGAGATAGCAGGCGGCGCCGATGATCGCGCCGCCGAGCGCGTAGAACACCAGGCTGCGCACCGCGAAGGCTTCGGTGATCAGCGCCATGATCATGGCCGGCAGCAGCGCGAAGCCGCTGACGAAGATGAAGCCGAAGGCGACGATGACGTTGCGCGTACTGTCATCGAGGCCGATGTCGACGTCGCTCCACTGCGGAAACATCACGGCGCCGACCACCACGATCGCCGCGGCGAGGCTCGCGAGCAGGAACGCGACCAGGATGACGATGATGCGAAACAGAAGCGCCATGGGTCCGCCGGCTCAGTCGGTCATCGTCATGGCGCGCAGCGCCTGCCGCTCGCGCGCCGACAGCTTCTCGGTCTCGGACTTGAGCTGGCCGCAGGCCGCCAGGATGTCGCGGCCGCGCGGCGTGCGCACCGGCGACGAATAGCCGGCATTGAACACGTATTCGGAAAATTTCTCGATCTGGTCCCAGTCCGAGCACTGGTAGCGCGAGCCGGGCCAGGGATTGAACGGGATCAGGTTGATCTTGGCGGGGATCCCCTTCAGCAGCTTGACCAGGCGCCGGGCGTCGTCGAGCGAATCGTTGACGTCCTTGAGCATCACGTATTCGAAGGTGATGCGGCGCGCGTTCGACACCCCGGGATAGTTGCGGCAGGCCTCGAGCAGCTCGGCGATGGGATATTTGCGGTTCAGCGGCACCAGTTCGTCGCGCAGTTCGTCGCGCACCGCGTGCAGCGAGATCGCCAGCATGACGCCGATCTCCTCGCCGGTGCGGGCGATGTTGGGCACCACGCCGGAGGTCGACAGCGTGATGCGGCGGCGCGAGATGCCGATGCCCTCGTTGTCGGAGACGATCAGCAGCGCGTCGCGCACCGCCTCGAAATTGTACAACGGCTCGCCCATCCCCATCATCACGATGTTGGTCACCAGGCGGTTGCCGTTCGGGGTCTCGCGGTCGACCCAGTCGTTGAGGCGGTCGCGCGCGATCATCACCTGGCCGACGATCTCGCCGGCGGTGAGGTTGCGCACCAGCCGCTGGGTGCCGGTGTGGCAGAACGAGCAGTTCAGCGTGCAGCCGACCTGCGAGGACACGCACAGCGTGCCGCGATCGGTCTCGGGAATATAGACGCACTCCACCTCGTGGGGCCGCGCCGAGGTCTCGCCGGGCAGCCGCAGCAGCCACTTGCGCGTGCCGTCATTGGAGACCTGCTCGGCGACGATTTCCGGCCGCGCCACCGTGAAGTGGCGCTCGAGCTCGGCGCGCATCTCCTTCGACACGTTCGACATCTCGTCGAAGCCCTGCGCCCCGCGCACATACATCCAGTGCCAGAGCTGCTGGGCGCGCATCTTGCGCTGGTGCGCCGGAACGCCGACACCACCGAGGCGCTGCATCAGTTCCTCGCGCGACAGCCCGATCAGCGACGGCTTGGCCGGCGGCACATAGGTCTCGAGCGGAAGCTTCTCGAGCGGAAGCTTCGCCGCGGCCGCGCGCGAGGCGGCATCGCTCGTCACGCTTTCGGGGGCTCGCTCGTTCATGATGTCAGGTTCCGTTTCGATTCTGCCGGCAATGCAGGAACAACCGGCTTCACATAGCGGTTTTCAGCCATGGCGCAACCGCCGTCGCGGCCGAGATCTTCCGTTCAGCGCAACTGCATGCTTCTGCAATAGAATTTCCGATGCCCGCGGACCCGGGACGGGCGTCAGCGGCCGCAGTCCTGGGTGACGCGCTCGAGCGCCTGGGCGAGGCCCTTGAGCGAGAACACGTCGGTGGTTTCGGTGCCCTTGGCCGAGACCGCCTTGACGGTGACGTCGGCGCCCTTGCGCATCGCCTCCACCATGCGCTCTTCCTCGGCGGCGTTCTTGATCCACAGGCCGTCGCCCTGGGCATGCATCGCATAGCGCGCGCCGCCGACCTCAAGCGTCGAATCGGTGCCCGGCTTGATCTGGTAGCCGATCATCACCGACACCTCGTTGAAGACCTTCTCCCCCGGACGGCTGGAGACGAAGACGTAGGACGGATCGCGCGGGCGATTGGGCGGATTGGTCTTCGACGACGCCGGCTTGGCCAGGGCGAAGCAGACCTTCTTGCCGTTCGGGGCCGCGGTATAGGCGCCCCAGCCGGCGAACTGGCCGAGCAGCGTGGGTCCGCCGGCGCCGGGCGCCGCCTTGGCGCTGGAATCGGGCTTCGCAGCCTTCGGCTTCGCCGTCAGCGCCTGCGCCGTCCCGGCGCCGAAGCCCGCCAGCAGCGCCGTCAACACGATGGCGGCAACGGCCGCCCCTGGTCGCACGCAATTCATCGCGCCTCGCTTTCGTCCTGGCGAATCAGCCGACTGGCCCCATCATCCAACATGACACGCGATTGCTGAATCAGTTGTTGAAATAGCCGGGAACGGCGAAATTGGGAAGCAGGTTGCGTGGCCGGCGCGGCGCGCTCCGGCATGCCCGCCGCGCATCCGCCATTGTGTAAATCGGATTGTCGCCTTGCCGCAAATCCGCCATGAAGGCGGTCGGATTCACGTTCCTCACAGCATCAGGTGCCCTGCCATGAAAGCCATCCTGTGTTCGCAATATTGCGGCCCCGACGATCTCGTCCTCGCCGAGGTTCCCGATCCGGTCGCGGCACCCGGCGAAGTCGTCATCGCGATCAAGGCGGCGGCGCTGAATTTCTTCGACCTGCTGATGATTCAGGGCAAGTACCAGGTCAAGCCGCCGTTTCCGTTCTCGCCGGCCGCCGAGGTGGCGGGCGTGGTGGAGAGCGTGGGCGCCGGCGTCACCGATCTCAAGGTCGGCGATCGCGTGGCCGCGTCCTGCGGCTACAACGGGGCGCGCGAGAAGGTCGCGGTGCCGGCGATGCAGGCGGTGAAGATTCCCGATGGCCTCGACGACGATCGCGCCGCCGGCATCATCATCATCTACGGCACCGCGCTGCACGCGCTGGAGGATCGCGCCCGGCCGAAGCCGGGCGACACCCTGGCGGTGCTGGGCGCCGCGGGCGGCACCGGGCTTGCCGCGTGCGAGCTCGGCCGCCTGATGGGCCTCAAGGTAATCGCCTGCGCGTCGTCGGACGAGAAGCTCGCCTTCGCCCGCGCCCATGGCGCCGAGATCGGGCTGAACTACACCAGCGAGGATCTCAAGGAAGGGCTGAGGCGGCTGACCGGCGGCAAGGGCGTCGACGTCGTGTTCGATCCGGTCGGCGGCGCGCTCGCCGAAGCCGCGCTGCGCTCGCTGGCATGGGAGGGCTGCTTCCTGGTGATCGGCTTCGCCGCCGGCGACATTCCGAAGATCCCGCTCAACCTCGCGCTGTTGAAGGGCTGCGACATTCGCGGCGTGTTCTGGGGCGCCTGGGCCAAGCTCAACCCGGAACGCAACCGCGCCAACCTGCAGAAGCTGATGCAGTGGGCGGCGGAGGGCAAGATTTCCTCCCACGTGGATCGCGTGTTCCCGCTGGCGCAGACCGCGGAGGCGCTGAAAGTGCTCGCCGGCCGTCAGGCCATGGGCAAGGTGATCCTGCATCCGTGACGGCTACGCCGGCCGGCCAAGTGATCCGGCTAACATCGTCATCTTCGTCGTCATGCCCGCGCTTGTCGCGGGCATCCACGTCTTCACAGTCTTGCAACAAGAAAGACGTGGATGGCGTAGCAACGCGGCTCTCGCCGCGTTGCGTTCTTCTTAAGCGGCGCAAGCCGAGTCGACCCGGCTTGCGGTGACAAGCCCGGCCATGACGGAATCAAATAGACGGGCCACCTATTCGGTCGGCGAAGACTCAGCCTCGCCCCGCAGCCGCGCCAGCGCGGCCTCGGCCGCGGCGCGGTGATCGGGCCGGATGTGGCTCGAGACCAGCTTGATCGCGGTGGCGAGGATCGCGGCGTCGTCGGTGAACCCCAGCACCGGCAGGAAATCGGGGATCGCGTCGAACGGCAGGATGAAATAGGCCAGCGCGCCGAGCAGCGCGGCCTGCACGTGGCGCGGCGTCTGGCGGTCGAAGGCGCAGTAATAGGCCGCCAGCAGGTCGCCGGCGAACGGCAGGCCCGCCGCCACCTTCTTCATCTTGGCCCAGAATTCGCGGCGCACCCGCGCGTGATCCCGCGCCAGCCGTTCCGCCGGCCCGAACCCTGCCGCCTTGAAATCCGACGCCTTGAAATTCGCTGTCCGCTCGGACGCCATGGCATCCTCCTTCGCCCGCGCTGAGATGGGAAGCAGCAAAGCGCGGCGCAAGGAAGGCGCGGCTCAGGCTTTGCCCTGCGGGTCGCCGCCGTACTGCTCAGGCCACGGCTCTAGCTTTTTGATCGAGCATGATCTTTTCGGAAAACCGGTCCCCACTTTTCCGGATCATGCTCCAGCGATCGCGTCCATGTGCCGGGCCAGCGCGACGTCGCGCAGGGTGACGCCGCCGGCCTCATGGGTGGAAAGCACCACCTCCACCGTCTTGTAGACGTTGCGCCATTCCGGATGGTGGTCCTGCTTTTCGGCTTCCAGCGCCACCCGGGTCATGAACCCGAAGGCCTGGCTGAAGTCGGCGAAGGTATAGGTCTTGGCGATGGCATCGCGGCTGGCCACCTCGGTCCAGCCGGAAAGCGCCGCAAGGGCGGCGGTCCGGGTCGCGCCGGAAAGTCGGTCAATCATCAAAACCTCCTGTTTTTTCAGCATGTTGAAGGCCGGCGCGGACGACCCGCGGTCCGGCAGAGGGTGGTGACGCTCCCGGCCAGCGGCGCACGGCCATACAATCGCCCGCTAACCATGGCCGGTTCTCGCCATGCGCTACACCACACTTGGCGCGGTGAATTTGCTACATTCGATCGTCTCGGGCGAGTGGTGCGGATGAATCTGGACTTGCAGCGGCTGTTCACGCGCTCGCTGGCCTCGGACGGGCCGGTCGAGGCCGCGCCCGCGCGTCCCAAGCGGCCCGCCCGCAACGCCGGAACCTTCCTGCTGCTCGGTGCCGCGCTGGCGGTGGTGCTGGTGGTGGTCGGCGCGATCTACCTGCTGCTGCAACCGGTGACGCTGCGCATCGCGGTCGGTCCGGCGAACAGCGACGACGTCAAGGTGATCCAGGCGCTGTCGCATGCGTTCTCGCGCGAGCGCGGCTATATCCGCCTGCGCGTCGTGGTCACCGACGGCGCCTCGGCGAGCGCCGCCGCGCTGGCCGGCAAGTCGGTCGACCTCGCCGTCATCCGCGGCGATCTGGAAGTGCCGAAGGACGCGGCCTCGGTCGCCGTGATGCGAAAGAACCTGGTGGTGCTGTGGGTGCCGCCGGCGGCAAAGGGCCAGAAGAAGAAGAACCGGATCACTAGGATCCAGAACCTCGCGGGCCATCGCATCGGCGTGGTCGGCAGGACGCCCGCCAACCTCAAGCTCTTGAACACGATCCTGCGGCAATACGCCGTCGATCCGGCCAAGGTCGAGGTGGTGCAGTTCCCGGCCACCGAGATCGCCGACGCGGTGCGCGGCCGCAAGGCCGACGCGTTCATGACCACCGGGCCGGCCAACGGCAAGGTCACCAGCGACGCGCTGGCGGCGGCGGGGCTGCACGAAGGCGGCGAGCCGACCTTCCTCGCCATCGATGCCGCCGACGCCATCGTGCAGAATTTCCCGGCCTATGAATCCACCGAGATCAGCGCCGGCTCGCTCGGCGGGGTGCCGCCGCGGCCCGACGACGACGTCAAGACCATTAGCTTTGCCCACCATATCGTCGCCCAGAAGACGCTGTCGGACAGCACCATCGCGGCGCTGACGCGCCAGATCTTCAACGTGCGCCAGAACGTCATCGCCGAGGTGCCGGCGGCGACCAGGATCGAGCCGCCCGACACCGCGAAGGACGCCGACATTCCGGCCCATCCGGGGGCTGCGGCCTATGTCGACGGCGAGGAAAAGACCTTCCTCGACCGCTACAGCGACTTCATCTGGTGGGGCATTCTCGGCCTCTCGGCGATGGGCTCGGCGGGCGCGTGGTTCGCAAGCTATCTCAAGCGCGACGAGCGCCAGAACAATTCGACGCTGCGCACCCGGCTTCTCGACATGCTGACCCAGGCCCGGCGCACCAGTTCGCACGAGGAACTCGATGCCATGCAGGCGGAGGCCGACACCATCCTGCGCGACACCCTGCACTGCTTCGAGGACGGCGCCATCGACGAAGGCTCGCTGACCGCGTTCAATGTCGCGCTGGACCAGTTTCACGCCGCCATTGCCGACCGTCGCAACGTGCTGATGGCCCAGCCTCCCCGCCCCGCCGTGCAGCTGCGCGCCTGAGCGGCCTTACGGGACGAGGCACGAAATTCCGCCGCGGATCCCCGGCGGTTCGCCGCCCTCGCCGTTAAGCATCTCAGCCAAAACGCAAAAAACTTGCCGGCCGCCGCCCAGATATGCGCGCCGAGGCGGGTTTTGCCGTTGTTTTTCCGCGCAAATCGACTATATTGCATCGCAGCGCGTAAGAGTGCCCGGTTCGGACAGAGCCGGGCACCGCCTTTTTTCGGGATGCGATCGCTCATGCCGCGGCCAGCCGCGCCGATTGCGATCCGTAACGTGCCGGTCCTTGCCCTTCCGAAAAGGGTCATGCTCGATCTTTAAAAGACAGCGCACGTCGTCACACGACACCGTGTTCCGAAGCCGAAAGAATTCACGCCCATGAATATGCGCAACGTCGCCATCATCGCCCACGTCGACCACGGCAAGACCACGCTGGTGGACAAGCTGCTGCAGCAGTCCGGCACCTTCCGCGAGAACCAGAAGGTCACCGAACGGGCGATGGATTCCAACGATCTCGAGCGCGAGCGCGGTATCACCATTCTCGCCAAGGCCGCCTCGGTGCAGTGGAAGGACACCCGTATCAACATCGTCGACACGCCGGGCCACGCCGACTTCGGCGGCGAGGTCGAGCGCATCCTCAACATGGTGGACGGCGCGCTGGTGCTGGTCGACGCCGCCGAGGGTCCGCTGCCGCAGACCAAATTCGTGGTCTCCAAGGCGCTCAAGGTCGGACTGAAGCCGATCGTCGTCATCAACAAGGTTGACCGCCCCGACGCCCGCCCGGTCGAGGTCATCAACGAGGTGTTCGACCTGTTCGCGGCGCTCGACGCCACCGAGGAGCAGCTCGACTTCCCGATCCTGTACGGCTCGGCCAAGCAGGGCTGGATGGCGGAGAGCTATGAAGGGCCCAAGGATCAGGGCATGCAGCCGCTGTTCGACCTGATCCTGCGCCACGTGCCGCCGCCGACGGTGGAAGAGGGGCCGTTCCGCATGATCGGCACCATTCTCGAGGCCAACCCCTATCTCGGCCGCATCATCACCGGGCGCATCACCTCGGGCACCGTCAAGCCGAACCAGGCCGTCAAGGTGCTGTCCGGCGACGGCAAGGTGATCGAGCAGGGCCGCATCAGCAAGATCCTGGCGTTCCGCGGCCTCGAGCGCACCCCGCTCGAGGAAGCCGAAGCCGGCGACATCGTCGCCATCGCCGGCCTCACCAAGGGCACCGTGGCCGACACCTTCTGCGATCCGTCGGTCGAAACGCCGCTGAAGGCGCAGCCGATCGACCCGCCGACGGTGTCGATGTCGTTCATCGTCAACAATTCGCCGCTCGCCGGCACCGAAGGCGACAAGGTCACCAGCCGCATGATCCGCGACCGCCTGCTGCGCGAGGCCGAAGGCAACGTCGCGCTGCGCGTCACCGAGGCGGCCGACAAGGATTCCATGGAGGTGTCGGGCCGCGGCGAGTTGCAGCTGGCGATCCTGATCGAGACCATGCGCCGCGAGGGCTTCGAACTGTCGGTGTCGCGCCCGCGCGTGGTGCTGAAGAAGGACGAGGCCACCGGCCAGTGGCTGGAGCCGATCGAGGAAGTGGTGATCGACGTCGATGAGGAGCATTCCGGCGTCGTGGTGCAGAAGATGAGCGAGCGCCGCGCCGAGATGATCGAGATGCGGCCGTCCGGCGGCCACCGGCTGCGGCTGGTGTTCTACGCGCCGACCCGCGGCCTGATCGGCTACCAGGGCGAGCTGCTGACCGACACCCGCGGCACCGCGATCATGAACCGGCTGTTCCACGGCTATCAGCCCTACAAGGGCGAGATCGCCGGCCGCCGCAACGGCGTGCTGATCTCCAACGACCAGGGCGAGGCGGTGGCCTATGCCATGTTCAAGCTCGAGGACCGCGGCCCGATGATGATCGAGCCGGGCTGGAAGGTCTATCGCGGCATGATCGTCGGCGAGCACACCCGCGACAACGATCTCGAGATCAACGTGCTCAAGGGCAAGCAGCTCACCAACATCCGCACCACCTCCAAGGACGAGGCGGTGCGGCTGACGCCGCCGATCCGGATGACGCTGGAAAAGGCGCTGGCCTATATCGAGGACGACGAGCTGGTCGAGGTGACGCCGAAGTCGATCCGGCTGCGCAAGAAGCACCTCGATCCCAACGAGCGCAAGCGCGCCGAAAAGACCAAGGAAGCGCTGGCGGGGTAGGCCGGGCGTTTCATTGCCGGAACACCAAATCAAAAGGGCGTCAGAATCATGAGCATTCTGGCGCCCTTTGCTTTTTGACCTTGGTGTCGGAATATGCGGCGATGGACCATGAGCCTCGCAGACTGAATTCTTCCGACATCGACGTCGCCATCATCGGCGCCGGTGCCGCCGGCATCGCGGCGGCGCGCACGCTTCACGGCTCCGGCCGTACCGTCCTGATGCTGGAGGCGCGCGAGCGCCTCGGCGGTCGCGGCCACACCATCACGGTCGGCGACAACATTCCCTTCGACGTCGGCTGCGAGTGGCTGCATTCGGCCGACCGCAACTCGTTCGTGCCGGTTGCCCGCGAACTCGGCTTTGCCCTCGATACCGCGAGCCCGCGCTGGCGCGAGCAGACCAACAATCTCGGCTTTCCGGCGGCGGAGCGCGCAGAGTTCGGCGCGGCGATCGGCGCGTTCTTCGGCCGCCTGGAAGCGGCGGCGGCGGAAGCCGGCGACCGGCCCGCGAGTTCGCTGCTCGAGCCGGGCGGGCGCTGGAACGCGCTGATCGACGCCATCTCCACCTACATCAACGGCTGCGAACTCGACCGGGTCTCGGTCCGCGACATCAACACCTACGAGGACACCGAGGTAAACTGGCGGCTGACCCGCGGCTACGGCGCGCTGATTGCCGCCTATGGCGCGCCGTGCCCGGTCGCGCTCGACACCGTGGCCACGCTGATCGATCATTCGGGCCCAAGGCTGCGGATCGAAACCTCGCGCGGCAGCCTCTCGGCCGTCCAGGCGATCGTCACCGTCCCGACCAATCTCATCGCCAATGAAGCGATCCGCTTCACGCCGGCGTTGCCGGACAAGGTCGCCGCCGCCGCCGGCCTGCCGCTCGGCCTCGCCGACAAGGTGTTGCTGGCGCTGGCGGGCGCCGACGACCTTCCCGCCGACGGACATCTGCACGGCGCCAGGGACCGCGTCGGCATGGGCAGCTACGCCATCAGGCCGATGGGGCGGAACTGCATCAGCGGGTTCTTCGGCGGCCGCTTCGCGCGCGAGCTGGAAGACGCCGGCGAGGGCGCGCTGGCCGCGCAGGCGATCGACGAGCTGGTGGCGCTGCTCGGCGCCGACTACCGCAGGCGGCTGACGCCGCTGGCCGCCTCGCGCTGGGCCCATGATCCGTATGCGCGCGGCTCCTATTCCCACGCCCTGCCGGGCCACGCCGGCAACCGCGCGCTGCTGGCCGCGCCGGTGGACAACCGGCTGTTCTTCGCCGGAGAGGCCACCTCGCCCAATTTCTTTTCCACCGCCCATGGCGCCCGCGATTCCGGCGAACGCGCGGCGAAAGAGGCGATGGCGGCGGGGGGCTAGCGTCAAGCGCGCCGAATGATGAGGCGCGGTCAGAATATTTTCTGTCTCGGTTGATTTTGTTTCCGTCATGCCTGCGCTTGTCCGGGCATCCACGTCTTCACGACCTTGCAGCGAGAAAGACGTGAATGGCCGGGAGACCTTAGTCCTGGCGATCCGTCAGAGACGGATCGCGCTGCCCGGCCATGACGATTCAATTCAGGCGGAAAATGCGCAGAACTGCAGCTGGCGAACGCGTGGTGCCAGAGGCCTCGCATCCTTCGATGCGCGCCGCTGACACGATTCGCATCCGAAGATGTTGCGAATTGGAATTGATCAGCGAGCCTGACGCGCCACCGGCAAAACAGTGCGCGGCGAACTAGCGAGAACATCCGTAAGGAGCTCCCCCGCCTCCACCCGTTCCGCCAGCCAGTGCCCCTCCTCGCCGGACGCCGGCAGCACGCGGAAGTCGACGTGGCCGCCGGCGGCGCGGAACGCCTCCGCCATCCGCTGCGACAGCGCCGGCGCAAAATAGCTGTCGTTCTGCGCCACCAGCCAGGCGACCTTCACCCGCGCGCCGCGGCCGAACGCCGCGGCGGCAGCAATCAGCCGCTCCGGCGCGCAGACCGCGAACGGCCGGTCGCCGGCCCGCCCGCCGCGCCCCGGCGCAAAGGCAATGATTCGCGCGATGCCGGCGGGATCGTCCGCCGCCAGCGCCAGCGCGCCCCAGCCGCCGGCGGAATGGCCGATCACCAGGGCGCCGTCGCTGCGAATGAACGGCTGGATTCGCATGTAGGCCATCGCGGCGCGAATCGCCGCCGCGGTGGCGCGCGCGGCGCGGTCGTAATCGGCGTCGTCACAGCCGCCCTGGTCCTCCAGATAGGGCCCTCCCGTCGCGCCATGGCCGGGCCGCTGCGGCACCAGCACGGCGTAGCCGCGCGCCACCAGCGCCGCCACCAGGCCCGGATATTCGGGGGCGGAGAGCTGCGCGCGCCGCAGCGCGTTCTGGGTCGAGGCATGGGCGATCACGGCAAGCCGGAACGGGCCTTCGCCCGGCGGCCGGAACAGGGTTGCCTGCGACGGCGTCGCCGGATCCGGGGAAGGAACCAGCCAGCTTTGCCGGCGCAAGGCTGCGTCCTCGCCGGAACGCGGGCCGAGCCCCGCCTGCGCCACCGCGGCGAACGCCATCGCGGCGATTATGACAACGCCCAATCT
>JBKQQE010000039.1:0-10498 GCA_052326245.1 Xanthobacteraceae bacterium
GATCCCGGGCCGCGATTCCGGCTGCCCCGACAACAGCTTGGCCAGCTTCGGGGTCCAACCCAAATCTCGTATTGACTATATAGTCGTGTTGAGTATCATGTTTAAAAATATTTGTCGACCCGGTCGACGTTCAGGCGAGGAAAGTCTCATGGCTGTGGAAAGCATCGCGGCGCGGGCGCCGTTGCGTGAAGTCGAGGTTGCGGTGGTCGGCGCCGGGCCGGTGGGACTGATGGTGGCGAACCTGCTCGGCATCGCCGGGGTGCAGGTCGCCGTTCTCGAAGCCAATGATGGGCTGCTCGGATTGCCGCGGGCCATCGCCTATGACGCGGAGACCCTCCGGCTGTTCTCCCAGATCGGGCTGCTCGACGACATCAAGCCGGGGCTCATCCAGAACCCCCATGTTCGCCATCTCAATGCGCGCGGTCGCGTGCTGATGGAGGCCGACTTTCCGGCCAGCGGGCCGTACGGCCACTCGTCGCTCGGCACCTTCTACCAGCCGGAATTCGAACGCGTTCTGCTGAGGGGGATTCAGCGGTTCGACAATGTCAGGGTGCTGTTCGGACACACCGCCACCAGCCTGGTGCAGGGCCGCGACGACGCCGTGCTATCGATCGCGACGCGCCAGGGCGCCGACACCCTGCGGGCGAAATTCGTGGTCGGCTGCGACGGCGGCACCAGCCGCCTTCGCGATCTGCTCGGCGCGAAACTGCTCGGCTCGACCTATACCCAGCGCTGGCTGGTGGTCGACGCCATCGTCAAGGGCCACGACGTCAAGCAGATCAGTTTCTACTGCGATCCGCGCCGCCCGCGCGTCGAACTGCCGGCAGTGGGCGACCGGGTGCGCTGGGAATTCATGCAGCTTCCGGGGGAAACCGAGGAGGAGCTGAAGAACGACGGGCGCATTACGGCGCTGATCGCCGAGAATACGCGGTATCGCGAGGCGCAGATCGAGCGCAAGGCGGTCTATACATTCCATGCCCGCGTCGCCGACCGCTGGCGGAACGGTCGCGGATTTCTCGCTGGCGACGCCGCGCACCTGATGCCGCCGTTCGCCGGCCAGGGCATGAATGGCGGCATGAAGGATGCCGTTAACCTCGCCTGGAAGCTGACCGCCGTCCTCAAGGGGTTCGCGCCGGAGTCGATCCTCGACAGCTATGAACGCGAACGCGCGCCGGTGGTGCGCAAGATGGTCGAGGTGTCGCGCCGGCTCGGCAGCGTGATCATGCCGACCAGCCGCGGCGCCGCCGCGCTGCGCGACACGATCTTCGCCTGCCTCAACCTGTCGCGCGCGTTCCGCGACTTCATCGGTCGCGGCGGCGTGGTGCCCCCGCCGGCGATCGGCCGCGGTGGATTGACAGGGGCGGGGAGCGACGCCCTGATCGGCCAGATGATGCCGCAGCCCGCCGTCAAGACGCCGGACGGTTCTTTCCCGCTCGATACGTTTCAGGCGTGCCATCAATGGATGGTGCTCGGCATCGGCGTTGATCCGGCAACGATGCTCTCGCCACGCGATCGCGCGATCCTCGATGCGCTCGGTGTGCGCTCTGTCTGCGTCAACGGCCGCCGCGACGATCCACGGACCCTCGAATTGCGCTGCGATGATCCCGCCTTCGATGCCTGGGTGAAGCGCCACGCGATGCGCGCGGTACTCGTGCGCCCCGATCGCTTCATTGCCGACCGGCTGGATCCGCATGGACGCGATCTGCCGGTCCTCACCCCGTTTGCGCAGGCGTGCAACACTGCCGCGCAGCGCGTCGCAGCCTGAAATCAAGGAGGCTCCCATGTCTATCAATGCAGCGCTCAAGCGCGGTCCCGGCAGCATCGAGTTGCCGCGCAGCGCCTCGCCCACCGTGAAGGCGAACCAGCTTCTGTATGCGCATTTCGAGCGCCCCGATGTCGACAGCGCTGAGCGCTATCTCATCGACTTCGGCCTCGTGCGCGCGGCGCGCACCGGGAATGAACTGTTCATGCGGGGGACCGGACCTGTACCCTATATCTACCGCATCACTCTCGGGCCCCGTGCGCGCTTTTTGGGAATCGGTCTTTCGGTGCCCAGCGCCGAGGATCTCGAGACACTGGCCCGGAAGCTTGGCGGCCGGGTCGAGCGGACCGACGGGCCGGGAGGTGGCTCGGTCGTGCACCTGCGCGATCCGGAAGGCGTCGCGGTCCACGTCCACCACGGCTTCACGCCGAGCGAGCCGCTGCCGGTGCGCCCGCAGATCCTGCACAACGCGCCGAGCCAGACCGTGCGCGTCAACGACACCCAGCGGCCGACGCTCGAGCCGCCGCAGGTCACCAAGCTCGGCCATCTGGTGCTGGAAACGCCCGACTTCGCCGGCAGCGTGCGCTGGTACATGGACACGTTCGGCTTCATCCCCTCCGACGTGATGTGCCTCGCCGACGGCACCCCGGTAGGCTCGTTCACCCGGCTCGATCGCGGCAACGAGCCGACCGATCACCACACGCTGTTCGTGGCCATGGGAATGGAGTCCAAGGTCGATCACGTGGCGTTCGAGGTCGTCGACCTCGACGCCGTCGAGATGGGACAGCAGGTGCTGATGGCCAAGCACTATCGCCACGCCTGGGGCGTCGGCCGCCATCTGCTTGGCAGCCAGATCTTCGACTACTGGCGCGACCCCTGGGGCCAGAAGCACGAGCACTACGCCGACGGCGACCTGTTCGATGCGGCGCAGCCGGCGGGCTACCACCTGATGGACCGCGAGGGCCTCTACCAATGGGGGCCCGACCTGCCCGACGACTTCATCGATGCCAGGATGACGCCGGGACGGCTCTGGCGGGTGCTGAAGCTGGCATTGAAGGACAAGGCGCGGGTGAAGCTGCTGGTGGCGCTCAAGAACAGCATGGCGAACCCGGGCCGCAAGTGGCAACGCTGAACGCGGGTCTGCCAACACCCCCAACATGACTGAAGGTAACAGGCGTCCGATGCCGGTGCGAAATCTTGCCGATATTCAAAGTATCGAGACGCAGCCTCTTGCGACGCGGGGCTTGCCGCGGACGACCTATGATGTGTTCACGGCGAGCGCGAAACACTGGCCCGATCGGAAGGCGCTGTCGTTTTTCCTGACCGCGGACACCTATCAGCGCGCATCGACATGGACCTACGCGGAGCTCCTGGCGGAGATCACCCGCGCCGCGAACGCGCTTCACGCTTTCGGCGTCAGCGCCGATCATCCGGTGGCCTATGTGCTGCCGAACCTGCCCGAAACCCACTTCACGATCTGGGGCGGCGAGGCGGCCGGCGTCGTGCTCGCGGTCAATCCGCTGCTCGAACCTGATCTGATCTTGGAGATCCTGCGCGCGGCCAAGGTACGGGTGCTGGTGACACTCGCGCCGGTTCCAGGCGTCGAACTGTGGAGCAAGCTTGCGCCGCATCTTTCGGCGCTCTCCGAGCTGCGCGTGGTCGCGCTGGTCGACCTCATGACCTATCTCGGAGGCCCCGCGGGTGCATCGGTGGCCGCCGCGGCGGCCGGTTTGCCTGACGCCAAGTTCGAGATCGTGGATTTCCGCGCGGCGATGCGGGCCCAGCCGGCCGACCGTCTGGTCTCGCCGCGGACGATCACGGAAGGCTCGATCTCCTCCTATTTCTGCACCGGCGGCACGACGGGGGCGCCGAAGATAGCGGTGCGCACGCATGGCAACGAGATATTCGATGCCTGGGCCGCGGCGCAGATGTTCGGCGACCACGAGACGCAGCGGACCTACTTCTGTGGGCTGCCGCTGTTCCATGTCAACGCCCAGCTCGCCTCCGGTCTCCTGCCGTGGATGCACGGTCACCACGTGCTGCTGGCGACGCCCGAGGGCTATCGCGGCAAGAACCTGATCGCCCGGTTCTGGGAGATCGCCGCCTACCACCGCATCTCGACGTTCTCCGGCGTGCCCACGATCTATGCCGCCCTGCTCGAGGTGCCGATCGGCGACAACGACATTTCCAGCCTCGAATTCGCGGTCTGCGGCGCGGCACCGATGCCGGCGAAACTCATCGAGGCGTTCGAGGCCAAGACCGGCCTCAAGATCGTCGAGGGCTACGGCCTGACGGAAGGCGCTTGCGTCTCTTCGCTTAATCCGCCGGACGGCGAACGCCGCGTCGGCTCGATCGGCCTGCGCCTGCCGTATCAGGAGATGCGCGCTGTGGTGCTCGACAGCGCGGGACAATTCCAGCGGACGGCGGACGTCGACGAGATCGGAACGATCGTGATCCACGGGCCCAACGTGTTCAACGGCTATCTCGATTCGCGGCACAACACCGATTTGTGGATCGACATCGAAGGGGCTCGCTGGCTCAACACCGGCGACCTTGGTCGGCAGGACGCGGACGGCTATTTCTGGCTCGCCGGCCGGCGCAAGGAGCTGATCATCAGAGGCGGGCACAACATCGACCCGAAGCTGATCGAGGATGTCCTGCACAAGCACCCGGCGGTGGCGATGGCCGCGGCCGTCGGCAGCCCCGACGTCCATGCCGGCGAGGTCCCGGTCGCCTACGTGCAGGCCAAACCCGGCGCGACCGTCAGCGACCAGGAGCTGATGGATTTCGCCGCGACACATGTTCCGGAGCGCGCGGCGATCCCCAAACATGTGAGGATCATGCCGTCGCTGCCGCTGACTGGCGTCGGCAAGATTTTCAAGCCGGCGCTGCAGCAGCGCGAGATCGAGGCGGTGGTGCGGGCCGAGGCAGCAAACGCGGGCGCGATCATCGACGAGCTTTGGTTCGAACGCGATCCTCGCCTCGGACAGGTCGTTCGCATTCGTGCGAGCGCGGGAGCGCCGCCGCTGCGGACGGCGCTGGAGCGCTACGCGTTCAGATCCGACGTGCTGGATTGAGCGCGCGGCACGCAACTTTCACGGAATTGATCAGGCGATTGTGGTGGCCAGGAACTTCGGGATCGGCGGCAAGATGGTGGCGAATACGACAAGTGCAGCCCTGATGTGTCTCGGGCCGAGTGGTGGCTTCGAGGTCCGACAGGTTCCCCGACGAAAGCCGGCGGCCGGCGAGATCGAGGTCGCCGTCGTGGCGGCATCGGTCAATCCCATCGATGTGCGGCGCGCTGAAGGCTATGGCCGCCGATTGCTGTCGCTTGTCGGGGCAGGTCGGTTTCCCATGGTGCTCGGCAACGACTTCGCCGGCACGGTGACGGCGCTCGGCGACAATGTCGAGGCGTTCAGGATCGGCGACAGCGTTTACGGCGTGAAGCCGCCGTCGGTCGAGGGGACCCACGCGAGCCACGTGCTGGTCAAGGCCGCGCATGTACTGCCGGCGCCCGCGGGGCAGGACCTTCAGGCGCTCGCGGCACTTCCATACAGCTTCGTGACCATGTGGCTTGCGGTGCGTGGCGCTGGACTGACCCCGCAGAATGCCGCCGGAAGACGCGTGCTTATCCATGGCGCGGCCGGTGGCCTCGGGATCCTGGCGTTGCAGATGCTATCCGGATGGGGCGCCAGGGTGACGGCGATCGCGCGGCCGCCGGACTTCGCTGCCTGCCGGCAGGCGGGGGCGGCTGAGACGGTCGACGGCAGCGTCAAGCCATTCGCGTCGCTGTCGCGGGCGTTCGATGCGACGCTCAATTTTGCTGCATGGGAGGACGAGCTAGCATTGCTCGGTTGCCTTCGCGACGGCGCGCTCGGCCATGCCACCACGGTGCACCCTCTGCTCGCGAATTTCGACGAATTCGGCTGGCTGCGCGGCGCACTGAAGACGTTCTCCGACAAGCGGCGCCGCCGCGCCGCCTTGCCGAAAGGTACGCAACGTTACGCCTGGACGATCTTCAAGCCCGAGGCGGACGCGCTGCAGGACCTGCGCCTGCTGGTCGAGGAGCAGCGCATCGGTCTTCCCGTTGGCCTGCGGACGCCGCTGGCCGAAGCGGCCCGTGCCTTTGATCATGTTGGAAACCGGCGGCGCGGGCGCGCGCTGATCCTGCCGGAGTGATCCGCCGCAAACTCGTCTTTACCTCAAAAGACCTTAGAAGGAGGACCCATGTCCCGCCTGGCCCTGATGTCGATCTTGATGCTCGCTTCGATCCTCGTCCTGAACGCCGGCACGGCGTTGGCCTCGCCGGCGACCGGTTTGTGGCGCACGGCGGAGGACGACGGTCAGGTCCATATATACGACTGCGGCGGCAGGCTGTGCGGTCGGCTGGTGACGTCGAACGAACTCACCGCCCACCCGGACACCAAGGACATCAACAACAGCGATGCGGCCTTGCGCGGCCGTCTGGTAAAGGGGATCAACATCATGTCGGGCTTCTCGGGCGGGCCCAAGAACTGGAGTGGTGGCACGCTCTATCGGCCCCAGGACGGTCGCACCTACTCGGGCCGCCTGGAATTGGTCGACAGCGGTACCCTGGAAGTTACCGGTTGTGTGATGGCGACCTTTTGCAGGAGCCAGACCTGGGTGAGGTTGAAATAGACCCTTTGCGTTGCCGGCGCGGGTTGCAGCTGCCGTTCTCGTCTCGCGCAAATTCGATGTTCTTTAAGGAGCGACATCATGAGGAACTATGACCGGATCAATGCGCCGACCCCAAAGGATATCGACAAGAAACGCGCCCATATCATCGGGGGTGGCATCGCAGGCCTCTCGGCGGCCGTCTCTCTGGTTACCGATGCATACATGCCCGCCGGCAACGTGACGGTGTACGAGTCGCTTCCGCTCGTTGGCGGCTCGATGGATGCGGCCGGGGATTCGAATCGCGGCTTCACGTCTCGCGGCGAGCGCGAGCTCGAAGCCCGGATGGAGTGCCTCTGGTATGTCTGCAGCAAGGTGCCCTCGCTGCAGACGCCCGGCATGACGGTTCTCGATGAAACCCATCAGGCCAACTTGCGGGAGCCGATCTACTCCCTGTTTCGGCTGATGCACAAGCAGGGAGAGCGCTATGACTCGACCGGCCCGCTGATGTCGCTGCACGACGCGAAGCGCATGACGGAGCTGCTTCTCACGCCAGAGCAGGAACTCGAAGGCTTGACGGTGACGGATTGGTTCAGCCCCGCTTTCACGAAGTCGATCTTCTGGTACTGCTGGAGCTCAATGCTGGCGTTCCGGGATTTCCATTCCCTGATCGAGGTCAAACGCTACCTCGGCCGGTTCATGATGTACGCCAGCGGTCTCACCCACCTCGCCGGCATTCTGCATACCGAGTACAACGAGTACGATTCGATCGTCAAACCGATGCAGCTATGGCTGCGGTCGATGGGCGTCCGCTTCCTCACCGGAACGACCGTCGTCGACACCGAAATCACGGAAGTGGCAGACCAAACCATCGTCACAGGACTGGTGCTCCGCGATGCCGAAGGGAAGCGCAAGATCGAGCTTACCCGGGACGATCTTGTGTTCTTCACCAGTGGCTCGCTGACACAGAATGCAACGATGGGCGACAGGGGCACGATCGCCAAGCTGGACCGTGATACGGTCGACCGCGGCTGCTTCACGCTGTGGGAGAAGCTCGCCGCCCGCAACGCAAAATTCGGCAATCCCGCGACCTTTCTCTCGAGTGTCGACAAGACGAATTTCGTTTCGTTTTTCCCGACGATCAAGGGAGACCGCACTTTCTTTGACTTCATGGAAGCCAAGACCGGCAACAAGGCGGGCACGGGCGGCGCCATAACCATCGTCGACTCCAGCTGGAAAATCAGCTTCGCTCTCTACAGCAAATATTTTCCGGACCAGCCCGACGACGTGAATGTGCTGTGGGCCTACGGCCAGTGCAGCGACGTGCAGGGAGACTTCATCAGGAAGCCGATGCTGGCATGCACCGGCGCGGAGATGTTCGCCGAGCTGCTCTATCATTGCGGCCTGGAGAAGGGGATCGACGACATCCTCGCGCACTCGAACGTATCGACCTCGGTCATGCCTTACGTGACCTCGCAGTTCATGCCCCGCCGCATCAGTGATCGGCCGAAGGTGATCCCGGAAGGGTGCGTCAACCTGGCTTTCATCGGTCAGTTCGTCGAGCTGCCGCTGGATGTCGTCTTTACCGTGGAGACGTCGGTGCGCACGGCGCTGATGGCCGTCTGGGGGCTCACCGGGCTGCAGAAGCCTATGGTCCCCGTCTATGAGCCGGCCTACGACATTCGGGTCATCCTTGCGAACCTCAAGGCAAGCCTAGGCGTCGACGAAATCTCGCTGGCGGCCCTTCCGGCCATCCTCCGCTCGGGGCCGTCGCTCGATCTGGTCGCGAGACGGTTGAAAGACCTGCCGAACCCGCCGATGTGAGCCATCATATGACGGCACCGGTCCGGGGATGACGAGGCCCCGTACCCGCCGGGGCCGCGGAACACCCGGCAACGGCAGCCGAAGGCAGGCTGCAACCGCATTGTCATGTTGGTCAGCGCGCATTCGGGCGCTCGATTGTCCGGCATTGGCCGAATTCGTCGTATTGACTATTTGGTCGGTTTGACCTTGACTTGCAAAATCAAAGAGGATGGTCGTCAAGGCCACGGCCTCGAAGCGACGCAAGTCGCACGAAGGCGATGAGGAGGAAGCCATGGCAGCGTCGTTGCGCGAGGATCCCTATTCGAGCCGGATTCTCGACAATCCCTATCCGGTCTACAAACAGATCCGCGACCTGGGATCCGCGGTCTGGCTTCCACGGCGCAAGCTTTGGGCGATCGGCCGGTTCGACGATGTGCGGCTGGCCTTGCGGAGCGACCGCATCCTCATCAGCGGCAATGGTGTCGCTGCCAACAAGTTCGTCAATGATCGGCGCGCGCCGATCGTTCTGACGAGCGATGCCGACACCCACGACCGAAGGCGCGGCATTCTGCAGAAGCCGGTCCTCCCGAGCCCCTTGAAAGCGCTACGGCCGCTGCTCGAGGCGGAAGCCGAACGTCTTGTTGCACGTCTGTCGAACGGAGAGCCGTTCGATACGATGTCCGCGTTCGCGGGCCATCTTCCCGTCACCGTGGTGGCGGAACTGGTTGGCCTGAACGGGGAGCGCCGGGAGAACATGCTGCGCTGGGCGGCCGCGACCTTCAACGCGCTCGGCGTGATGAACTGCCGCGGCATGAGGTCGATTCCGACCATGCTCCACCTGCGAAAATACGTCTCCAGGCTGGACAGGAGCAAACTGTCGCCGGACGGCTGGGCGGCCCGGCTCTTCGAAGCCGCCGATCGCGGCGAACTGTCGCCGGTCGAGGCGCGCAGCATGGTCATCGACTATGTTGCGCCTGCGCTCGACACCACCATCCTTGCGACGGGATACATGGTCTGGCGGCTCGCCACGACCCCTGGCGCCTTCGACGCCTTGCGGGCCGATCCCTCGCTCATTCCGTCCGCGGTCAACGAAGCCGTGCGGCTGGCATCGCCCATCCGGGGATTTACCCGGCACGCCGCGTCGGACTTTCAGATCGGCGACACGACGATTCCGAAAGGCGCCCGAGTGCTGATCCTCTACGCATCGGCAAACCGGGACGAGAGAAAGTACCCGGAGCCGGATACGTTCGACGTGAAGCGCAACCCGCGTGACCACGTGGGATGGGGCCACGGGCCTCATACCTGTGTCGGCATGCACTTGTCCCGGCTCGAAATGGAAGTCCTGCTCGGGGCCCTGGTCAACCAGGTGGCGGGCATCGAGGTCGGAGAGCCGCGCCGGCTCAGGAACAACGTGCTCCAGGGCTTCGAACACTTGCCAACGAGATTCCGGCGGGCCTCCCCCGGCCACGCTGCTACGGTGCCGGTTCTCGCTCTGTGATCCAGCGCTGCGGCGGATGCGCGATCGGCCTGGTGGAGTTCAACCGCGCCAAGGACGCGATTGCTGAAGGCCGCCTGTGCGTTGAGCAGGCGTTGCCGATGATCAGGCGCCTGATGCAGCACCGTCGGGCGTTGGCGCGCTGGTATTCTCAGCTACAAAGGAGTGGAGAAGAATGTGAGAGATGTTGTTCGATCCTTGTTCTGCCCGCGGGGTGGCGCGTGACGAACGGTGGCGATAAGGTTCCGATCCGATAGGGCTCGTCCTTTGCCAACCTGCCATACAGGATCGCCATGACCCGTCCCCGCATCGGCCTCGCGCTCGGCAGCGACTCCGCCCGCGGATGGTCCCATATCGGCGTCATCGATGCGCTGAATGAGGCCGGCATCGAGCCCGACGTGGTCTGCGGCACGTCCATGGGCGCTTTCGTTGGCGGCGCTTACGTCGCCGGTGGGCTCGCCGGGGGCGGCGTGGTCGGCGGAAACCTGGTCACCGGATTCCTGCATCGGTTTCGGCATGACCAAGGCAATGGCGATAGTTGCTCCAATCGTCCCGCGCCGCGCCCCTTAGCTCTGAACTCATTCCTTCTCAAAAGCCTTGACCTCCGCCCACGTCACCGGTCAAGCGCATAGCGCGTGAGATCGAGCGCGCCCGAGCGCACCGGATCGCTGGCGAAGTGGATTGAACTGATCTCGTCGAACACCGGCCAGAAATTTTCATTCGAGCGCCGTACGCCGAAGCGGTCGACCAGCCGTTCGTAGTCGGCAACCGACTTGAGACCTGCGACGGCGCCGGAGAACGCG
>JBKQQE010000040.1:0-15339 GCA_052326245.1 Xanthobacteraceae bacterium
AGGCCGAGGACGAGCTCGCCTCGATCAACATGATCATGGGCGCGAGCTACGGTGGCGCGCCATCCCTGACCGCGACGGCAGGCCCCGGCCTGTCCCTGATGATCGAATCCCTCGGCCTCGCCGTTGCTTCCGAAGTACCGATGGTCGTCGTCGACGTGATGCGCTCGGGGCCCTCGACCGGCATTGCGACAAAATCCGAGCAAAGCGACCTCAACATCGCCGTCTATGGTCTGCACGGCGATGCGCCCCATGTGGTGACAGCGCCGCTTTCCGTCGGTGACTGCCTGCTGACCGCGCAATGGTCGGTTCATCTGGCCGAAACTCTCCAGACGCCGGTCATCATGCTTTCCGACCAATCCCTCGGCCAGGCCCGCGTCGTCATCGACAAGCCGGAAGACGTTGCTTTCCCGACCAAGCGCCTGGTTCTCGAGGCTTCCGCCGCCGGCTACGAAAGGTACGCAATAACCGAAACCGGCGTTTCGGCGATGGCTATACCGGGTTTCCCCGGCGGCCAGTACACTGCGGACGGACTGACCCACAATGCGCGCGGCACGCCGTCGAGCCAGGCCAGGGACCATGTCGGCCAGCTCGACAAGCGCCAACGAAAGCTGGACCGCTTCGACTTCGGCGCGCATTGGGCCGAAATCGACGGCGAAGGCGAATTGGCCGTTCTGACCTGGGGATCATCCAGCGAACCTCTGCGCGAAGCAGTTGCCGCGGCGCGCGCGGCCGGCATCAAGGTCAAGCTGATCGCGTTGCGCCTGATCTCGCCGGCTCAACCGTCGCGACTGGCGGCGGCGCTCGAGGGCGTGAAGCGCACTCTCGTGATCGAACAGAACCACACCGGCCAGTTCTGGCGCTATCTGCGCGCCCACTACGATCTCCCGGGCGAGGTCATCCCGATCCATTGTCCCGGGCCCCTGCCGATCCGGCCGGGCAAGGTCTTTGCTCACATCCAGGAAGGGGCACGAGCATGAACATGATCGCAACGGCCGCGAAAGCCTTCACCCCCGCGGACTACAAGTCCACCGTCAAACCGGTCTGGTGCCCGGGATGCGGCGACTATTCGGTGTTGACCGCATTCCAGCGGGCGCTCGCCGAACTCGCTCTTCCGCCAGAGCAGGTCGCGGTCATTTCGGGGATCGGCTGTTCGTCGCGGATTCCCGCCTACTCGAACTGCTACGGCTTTCATGGCGTCCACGGCCGTTCGCTGGCCCTCGCCTCCGGGCTGAAAGTGGCCCGTCCCGACCTGACCGTGCTGGTCGCAAGCGGCGACGGTGACGGCTTCTCGATCGGCGGAAACCACTTCCTGCACGCCTGCCGCCGCAACATCGATCTGACCTACGTGGTCATGGACAACCGGATCTACGGCATGACGAAAGGCCAGCCGTCGCCGACCACCGAGCCCGACTGGGACACGGCCATCGCTCCGGGAGGCACCGGCCTCAGCCCGTTCCATCCCCTGGTGGTCGCGCTGGCTTCCGGCGCCAACTTCATCGCGCGCGGTTTTTCCGGCGACCCCGCCGGCTGCGCCAAATTGATCGTCGAGGCGGTTCAGACACCGGGATTCTCGTTCGTGCAGATTCTGAGCCCGTGCGTGACCTTTCGCGAAGACCAGCAGAAGAGCTGGAAAAGCCTCGTCCATCCGGCAATCGTGCCGGAGACCGACGATCCGGCACGCGCCGCGCGCCGGCTGATGACCGACGACGGCTTCAACACCGGCGTTCTCTACCGCGGCAACCGCAAGCCCTATCAACCCATGCCGCTTGCCTATTCCGCTCCGTCCCGTCTCGAAGCGGAGTTCGCCCGATGACCAATTCCCCGCAGTCGAACCCGCCGCCGAAGCTCAACAGCGTCGCCGAGTTTTTCGCGCAGGCCCTGGCCATCGAGGTGGAAGCCACCGAGCGCTATAACCTGCTCGCCGACCAGATGGAGGTCCATAACAACACCGAGATCGCCGCGATCTTTCGCAAGATGGCGGCGATCGAAGCCGAACACCGCAACGAGATCGCCCGCCGCGCCGGCGACGCGCTCGTTGCCGGCCGCCCGGCCAGCTTCAGCTGGACCGATCCGGATGGTCCGGAGGTGGCCGATTTCGAGGACGTCCATTACCTGATGACGCCGCACCGGGCGCTGATGCTGGCGCGGTTCAACGAAGAGCGCGCGGTCAGGTATTTCGAGGCCATCGCCGCCGCCGCGATCGATCCCCAGATCGCCGCATTCGCCGCCGAAATGGCCGCGGATGAGCGCAATCACGTGATCTGGGTCGATCAATGGCTGCAACAGGTCGCGCCCGACGAGCCCGGCTGGGATGAAGATCCGGATCCGCCCGTCTATTCGGAATGACCGCGGTCCGCTCGCCGCGGGCGCGTCGCTGACCGCCGGCGTCTCCGAGGCCCCGGGATGGCCGATGCTATGACGAGAGGTCGTGGCGCGCCGCGACTTCGGTATCGATTTCCGGCGTCAAGGCGTCTTCGAGAGCCGGAATCAGCGCCCGTTCCTCCTTGTCGATATGCGACGTGAGACGCTCGACCAGTTCGCCGCACAACCGTCGGAACTTGGTCCAGCTTTCGGGCGAAAACCCGGCGGCGCGTTCCGCGCCCGCGTTGGCGACGATATCGTTCATGACTTCGCGCAGGACGCGATGCTCCTCCGTGAACAGATCGCCGAGATCCGCCGCGCCATATTCGGCGAGCATGGGGAACACCGAGACCTCCTCGAAGTCGAAATGACCGCAGACCTCCTCATTCAGCGCCCTGCACAGGCGATCGATCAGCCTGCCGGTTTCCTGGTCGCCCTGAACCGGCACGGCCCGGCGAGTGACGACCAGCCGTTCGACATCGGCCAGGAGAGCGACCGTCGCCACATGATCGTCGTGCAAGATGCGAGTTGATGAATATTTCAGCACCGATACGGCCTCCCGATAAGACGAACCTTCAAGAGCCCGAACAACGACGGTCTCAAAGCGAAACTGCGAAGGTGAGATTTTGCGTGGGCTTGAACCCGGATTGATCGAAGAAGGCAATCAGCGTCGCGTTGTTCCACTCGACCACGGTTCGAACCCGTTCGACGCGCAGATTGCTGAGCTGGGAAAGCAGCTGCGTCAGCAGCACCGTGCCGACCTTTTGTCGCTGAAATTCCGCATCGACGCCAAGCGTGTCCAGCACCGCCTCGGTTTCGGTCTCGCCGAATTCACCATAATCGACCCGGGCCATGATGAACCCGGCCGGGGTCCCGTCGATTTCGGCGAGCATCGACAGACGCACGCCATTCCTGCGAAGGGCTTCGTTGACCTTGCGCTTCAGGTAGACCGAGCGGTCCTGTCCGGTAATGCCGCGATCGAGGCCGATGACGGAGGAAAGATCCGAACTCGCCAGCGAGCGCACCAATATCCTGTCGCGGGAAAGGTCCTGGCTTTCGTCGCCGCCGATATCGCCCGGGCGTCTCTCGCCCGCATTCCTGGCGCACGGCCGATCCAGCACAATGCGGGTCCCGAGCCTGAAGCCGGCCGCGGCGAGGAAATGCATCATCGATTCGTTCGACCACAACGCCTGCGTCCGCAAGGCGCGGGCGCCGGACGCGCGCGCCGCGAACTGAAGCTCCTTGACCAGCAGATGGGCGCCGCCGTGGCCGCGGACCGACGGCGACGTCCCGATCGCGTCCAGAACAGCGACCGGGCTGCGGACGCCGAATTCGCCGTCGAGCATATGGGCCAGCGCGTGCCCCTCGACCACGCCGTTCTCGACATAGGCCAGGGAAATGAAGGCGCCCGGCTCATTCAGGTTCGCAGCAAGCCGATTTACGAAGAATCCGCGCCGCGAATGTCCGCTGACCTGGCGGTCGATTTCGATCACCCTCTCGAGGTCGGCCTGCGCCAGGCGGCGTACCGAGCCGCCTGCGATTGTCTCAATCCGAGCGTTTGGCATGGTAGTCCCCGTTGTGTTTGGTCTGCGAGCGCATGACGTGCCTTGTCATGGACCGCCGCCAGGTTCATTCATCTTCGACTGCTCGATCGGGCAGTCCCGGCCTATTTCGCACGCATGTCGATCACCCGCCTCGCCTTGCCGACCACCGTGCGCTCGATCGTGTCGGGATCGAGCAGATGAACCTTGGTCGTGACGCCAATCAGCGACTTGATGTGGTGAGCGATATCGCGGCCGGCCGCTTCGCGCTGCGCCGCATCGAAACTGTTCGACAATTCGGGCCGCAGCTCCGCGAACACGTCGAGTTCGTCCAGATGCTGCTCGCGCGAGATCCGCAGCTGGTACTGGGCGGAGAGGTTGGGGTTTCTCAGCAGAATTTCCTCGATCTGCGTCGGGAAGACGTTGACGCCGCGGACAATCAGCATGTCGTCCGAACGCCCGGTTATCTTGTCCATGCGGCGCATCACCCGCGCCGTGCCCGGCAGCAGCCGCGTCAGATCGCGCGTGCGGTACCTGATGACAGGCTGCGCCTGCTTGGTCAGCGAGGTGAACACGAGCTCGCCGTGGGCGCCGTCCGGCAGCACGTCGCCGCTGACCGGATCGATGATCTCGGGATAGAAATGGTCTTCCCAGACTTGCGGGCCGTCCTTGGTCTCGATGGCCTCGCACGCGACGCCGGGGCCCATGACCTCGGACAGGCCGTAGATGTCGATCGCGTCGATGCCGAGGCGCGCCTCGATCTCCCTGCGCATTTCGTTGGTCCAGGGTTCGGCGCCGAACAGGCCGACGCGCAGACTGGTGCCGCTCGGCTCGATGTTCTGGCGCGACAATTCGTCGGCGATGGTCAGCGCATAGGACGGGGTGGACATCAGCACCGTGGGCTTGAAGTCCTGGATGATCTGCACCTGCTTCTCGGTCTGGCCGCCCGACATCGGTATCACCGCTGCGCCGAGACGTTCGCCGCCGTAGTGCGCGCCGAGCCCGCCGGTGAACAACCCGTAGCCATAGGAATTGAGGATGATGTCGTCGGCGGTCGCGCCGGCCGCGCGCAGCGAGCGCGCCATCACTGACGCCCAGGTGGCGATATCGCGTTCGGTATAGCCGACCACTGTCGGCTTGCCGGTGGTGCCGGACGAGGCATGCAGCCGGACGATATCCCGCATCGGGACCGCGAACATTCCGTAGGGATAGTTGTCCCGCAGGTCGGCCTTGGTGGTGAACGGAAATCTGGCCAGGTCGGCGAGGCATTTCAGATCCCCCGGATGGACACCGGCCTTGTTGAACTTCGCGCGATAGTGCGCGACGCCGTCATAGGCGTGCTGCAATGACCATTTGAGCCGATCCAGCTGCAGCGCGAGCAGTTCGTCGCGGCTGGCGATCTCGACGGGTTCGAGCGCGGTCGGCCTCAAATTCGGATTCATGCCGGCCTCCCGCTTGACTCTCTCGACCGTCCGCGATTCCAGCCGGGCTCCACGCCCGGCCCCGCCTTGCCGCTGCCGCGCGACGGCGTCCGCGGCAGGGCAAACCCCTGCGTAAAGGCGGCGCGACATACCAGCGTGTACTTGAACCAGGCCCCCGCGGCCGCCGCCAGAACACCGGCGATCGCCGCCAGCACGGTAAATCCGCCAAAGCCCGCCACCACGCCGAGGACGGCAGGCAGAGCATGGCCGAGCCACACCAGGGGGCCTTCGATGGTGTTCAGGGCTTTGGTTGTCCCAACCGGGCTTCCGGCGTCGCGCAGCGAATGGCGATAGGTCCGCCACGCCAGCCAGCGCAGCGCAAGCAGCGCGGCGAGCACGAACCCGAATGATGTCACGCCACGCCAATAGGGCGCCGCCGCACACAGCAGACCGACGCCTTCGACGACGCCGGTGGCCACGACCATGGCGACGCAGCTCGGGTGACGCCAGGCGGGGATGCCCTTGTTGGCGTACAACATCCGCGCCTGACAATAGACGTAAGTAAGCCCCAGCCCGCCGGCGATCCAGAACGCCGCCGGCCGGTTGAACCAGACCGCCGCCGCGCCGGACGCGAACAGCAACGGCGCGATCATCGCCTCCCGGGTCATCCATGATGTCGCTGCATTACGGTACACGTTGAGCGCGCGCCACGGACGCCCGATCTCGAACCAGACCGCTGCCAGGCCGGTCCCGACGAGCGCAAGCGCCAGCACGACGAGCGGGCGCAGGTCTTCGCCATGCACGGAGGCCAGCGCGGTCGCAAGCAGCAGGCCGCCGCCGGCGCCGCCGCAGATGAAATTGACGGCGGCGCGGGCGTCCCAGTTGGTCTGCTGGCGCGGCAGCATCCGGTCACCGATGGTGCGGAGTTCGCTCATGTCGCGCCCCCGGACCAGATGTAATAGACCGACGGGTCGGTTCCGAGCTCCTCGTGCAACCGGAAATTCTCGGTCTCGGCCAGCAGCGTCGAGACGTTGCTGTTCGGATCGTTGATGTCACCGAAATGCATCGCGCCCGAAATGCAGGAATTGACGCAGGCCGGCGTGACGTCCGGATCGACGCCCGGCGTCTGCCCGGTGACGGCAGCGAGGTCGATCCGCTCCTTGCAGAACGTGCATTTGGTGGCGACCGACAGCCGATCAGGCTCGAAGCGCGCGGTCTCGGAGGCCATCGGCTCGTCATAGGCATAGCGCGGCGCGCGGGCGACCGAGCGCGCATCGTAGGGGCAGGCCATGATGCAGTTGGCGCATCCGATGCAGAGGTCGTAGTCGATGGTGACGAGGCCATCCTCGCGCTGCTTCGTCGCCGTCGTCGGGCAGACATGCATGCAGGGCGGGTTGGCGCAATGCATGCAGGCGACCGGCAGAAAGGTGCGGCGCACGTCGGGGAATTCGCCGCTTTCGATATCGAGCACGCGACGCCATTGCGTGCCGGGCGGCGTGGCATTGGCGCTCTTGCAGGCGGCGGTGCAGGTCTGGCAGCCGACGCAGCGCCGCAGGTCGATCGCCATGACATAGCGCGGGTTCATGGCGCGGCCCTCACCATGCGGCGCACGGCGACGCGCACGATGTCGGCGCCCGATCCGGTGGCGTCGGTGAGCGCCAGCGACATCGGCGCGATCGTGTTCAGGCTCGCCCGCTCCATGTCCTTGGCGAAAGGCGTCGCCCAATGATCGAACTGGCCGACGATGACGAGCGTGTCCGGCCGCACCCCCTGCATCAGCGACGCCTTGCCGTAGGTGGCGCCGATATGCGAGCGCACCTCGACGCGATCGCCTTCGGCAATGCCGAGTTTGGCCGCGGTGCCGGCGTTGATGATGACGCCGGTGTTGCCGCGGACGTTCTCGGAGAGCTCGTGCATCATCGCGATCGCCGCGTTGCCGCCCGCGTGATACTGCATGCTCTTCGTCGTCAGCAGCCAGAACGGAAAATCCTCGAGCCGCGCGCCGGAATTGACCAGTTCGCGCTCCCAGCGGGCCGGCACGTTGTCCCACACGGGCAGCGCGATATATTCGGAGAGCTGCTCGTCCCACCAGTGCATCTTCTGCTCATGCAGGCGATTGCCCAATTCGCGCCCGATGCGCAGCAGCCGCTCCTGATAGGGCAGTTCGTAGCGCAGGCCCTGCTTCTCCAGGGTCGGCGTCAGGTACCACTCCAGGCGCGAGCTCGGCACCGCGTAGAAGCCGTGCTCCTTGTACCAGTCGAGTCCGTGCCGCTCCCTGCCCTTCGACAGCGTCGCGGTCGCGGCGCGGCACACCGAATCCCAGATCTGGTCGGGCTCGGGCGGCGTCGCCGGGTCGAGCGAGAAGTCGTAGTCCTTGCCCTTGAGCGGCGACACGCCGGCGATGCCGCGGTTGAGCGCGGCGACGTATTCCGGCAACAGCCCCGTCCGCTTGGCAAGCTCGGTGGCGATCCAGGTGAAATCACGGGCTTCGCCCTGGGGCGCGACGGCGGCCTGCCGCAGGACGGCGCCGTGATAGTCCCAGAATTGCTCCATGTATTTGGTCGCGCCCATCCGGATCAGTTGCGTCGACTCGAGGTCGGATGCTTCCGGCAGCAGCAGGTCGGCCATGTAGTTGGTTTCGTCCAGCGTGTAGGCGAAGGCGACCATGAACGGAAACCGCGCCGCGGCGTCGGCGAGACGGCGGGTTTCCCAGAATGAGATCGCCGGGTTCGAGCGATAGACGATCCACAATTCCGGATAGGTCGGCGGCGGCATGGTCCAGTCGTCCGGCGTTTTCTCCTGGAACATCCACGCGAGCTGCGTCGGACCCAGCGCCTGGCTCCAGCCGCCGTTGTGGCCGACGATCGGCACCAGTGTGGTGTGCAGGTTGCGGGTCTCGGGGGCGGGCCGCCAGCTGTTGCCACCGGTCGGATTGAAATGCTGGACCATGAAGCCATCCTCGCCCGGCTTCACGCTGAGGTGGCGATTGTCCTGCGGGCGGTTGAGGCGCACCGTCGTGCCGAGCGTGCCGCCGGGGTTCTCGAGCGCGCCGACCAGCGCGGCAAGCACGGTGCGCGACCAGCAGCATTCGAACGCGCCCCAGCCGTTGTTGACCGACTTGCCGAGTGTCACCGCCACCGGCCGGAACGGCAGGGTCTTGCCTTCGATCTCGATGGTCGCGCCGATGCTGGCGGCTTCGAGGTATTCGTCGGCGATGCGGCGGATGGTCGCCGCCGGCACGTCGCAGATTGCCGCCGCCCATTCCGGCGTATAGCGAGCGATATGCTCGACAAGCATCTGATAGGCGGTCGCACCTTCGGCGTCGGAGTAGTCGCGCCGGGCGGCGTCGGCGTCGACGGTGACAGCGCGGGCCACGCGATGGCGGCCGGCGACGGCGGGAACGGCGCCGGGCGTATCGAAGCCGACCGCCTGTCCGCTGGCCTCGTCCCAGACCAGCGGCTTGCCGCTGGCCGGATCGCGCAGATAGAGTCCGTCCGGTCCCACCAGATAGGGCGAGGCGGTGCGGTCGCGCAGGAACGCAACGTCGAGCTTGGCAAGCCCATGTTCATGCAGCAGCACGTGGATCAGCGCGAACATGAAGGCCGGGTCGGTCTTGGGGCGGATCGGCACCCATTCGGCCGAACAGGCGCCGGTGATGCTCAGATGCGGCTCGACATGCACGCGCTTGTAGCCGCGCACGCGCGCGTCCGCATGGCGGGTGACGGCGCAGGGCCCGCCGGTCACCTCGACATTGGCGCCGAACGAGATGATGTAGCGGGTGTTCGGCGTATCGGCTGCGACGGTGAAGGCGCGATGCCAGAACTCGCCATAGAGATGCTCGGAATGGGTGCATTTGACGCCTTGGCCCGAGCCGAAACTGTAGTCGACCGGTCCAAAGGCGGCGAGATAGGCGGGGAACGTGCCCATGTAGTTGGCGGGCGTGCCACCGTGACCGAAGCTGACGGCGAGACGCGGCAGGCCGGATTCGTCGACCAGTCCCTTGGCCCGAATGCCCTTCAGCCTGGCCGCCACAATGTCCAGCGCCTCGTCCCACGAGATGGGCGCGAAGCCCGGATCCTGGTCGCGCCCCTTTTTTGGGTTGGTGCGCTTCATGGGCGCGAGGATTCTGTTCGGATTGTAGGTCTTCTGCACCAACCCGTAGGCTTTGACGCAGACCCTGCCGTGCGCCGGATGGACGTCCTGCGCATCGAAATTCGGTTCGATTTCGGTGGCGACGCCGTCCTCTACCTTCACTTTCATGAAGTCGGGACCCGACACACAATTATAGCAAAGTGTCGGGACATGCCTGACGCTCGCGGCCGCGCTCATGGCATCCACCTCGGCATCCGATTCAGATGGCGGTACGGAGATAGCGTCGAGCGCGAGGCCCCGCCGACGGGCACGCCGGACCGTTGCCGCGCGGCCGCTCCGTCGATTCCGGGATTCGGGCTGCGGGATTCCGCGCCGGCCCGCGCCAATGCACGGCGGGCCCGCGCGCGCGGGAAGAAGAAGATGCTGGCATTGTCCGGCTTCGGTCGCATTTCGCCACCCGCCTTCCCTGGAACTTCCCTGGAACCTTGTTATAAGTATTTTGGTATTAAAATGCCGAAATTATGGTACAGTGCGATTGTGCAAGCGTCAATCGGGATCTCTGCCGCCTAGCGCAAAACAAGAGATATGTTCGCGCTGCAAGAATTCTCTGGTGCAATGCAGCGTATCGTTCAAAAACGGGAGGAGGCTCCATGAAGACAACCATCAGCGTCGGCCTGTCGGCGACCCGCCGAATCGAGATCGACACGCCACGCACCATCGACTTCCTCGGCGAGGCGCTGCGCGTCTACGCCACGCCGGAACTGGTCCGCGACTTCGAAATCGCCTGCCGTGAATTCCTGCTCGCCTACGCGGATCCCGGCGAGGATTCGGTGGGGACCGGAATCAGCATTTCCCACGGCGGCGCGACGCTGCGCGGCATGTCGGTCGACATCACGGTGACGGTCAGCAAGATAGAAAGCCGCCTCGTCACTTTCGATTTGGTTGCGAAGGACCCCGTCGAGGAAATCAGCCGCGGCAGCCACAGCCGTTTCGTCGTCGAGGTCGAAAAGCTGCGCGCAAAGGTCGCGGCAAAGGCGGCAAAGGCCGGAGCGGCATAGCGTACTCAATTGCACAGGCGCGCGGCGAAACAGGGCTCGCAGACCGCGGTCGCCGCAACCGTCGCCGGAGGCTAAGATCGTCAGGAACACCGGGAGGCAACGATGGACAGGATTTCCGCGGCAGAGCCGGCACATGTAGAAGCGCCGCCGGAGGCCTTCAATTTCGCCGGGCATCTGATTTCGCTCAACGTCGAGCGTCCGGCCAAGGCCGCCTTCGTCGACGACGCCGGCACGGCCAGTTATGGAGAGGTCGAGGCCCGCGTGCGTCGCCTCGCCTCCGGCTTGCGCGATCTGGGTGTCAAGCGGGAGGAGCGCGTCCTTGTGGCGATGCAGGACACCAACGACTGGCCGGTCGCCTTTCTCGGCGCAATCTACGCCGGCATCGTGCCGGTGGCGGTGAATACGCTGCTCACCGCCGACGACTACGCCTATATCCTCGAACATTCGCGCGCGCAGGTGCTGCTTGTCAGCGGCCAGATACATTCGACGCTGAAGGCGGCGCTGACCAGATCCGACCATGAAGTTCGCAAGGTGATCGTGTCCCGTCCGGTCGCGCCGCTCGATTTCGGTGAAATCGGATTTGATGTCTTTGTTGATGCGCACCCTTGCATGGCGCGCCCGGCGCGTACGCATTGCGACGACCCGGCCTTCTGGCTCTATTCGTCCGGTTCGACCGGTCGTCCGAAGGGCACGGTCCACTCCCACGCCAATCCGTACTGGACCGCCGAATTGTACGGCAAGGCGATCCTCGGTCTGACGGAGAAAGACGTATGCTTTTCGGCGGCCAAGCTGTTTTTCGCGTACGGGCTCGGCAACGGACTGACCTTTCCGATGTCGGTGGGCGCTACCGTCCTCCTGATGCCCGACCGTCCCACGCCCGAGGCGGTTTTCGCGCGCCTGACCGGTAGCGTCGGCGGTGTGAAGCCGACGGCCTTTTTCGGCGCGCCGACCGGCTTCGCCGGCATGCTCGCGTCGCCCGCCCTGCCGGCTCGCGAGCAGGTGGCGCTGCGGCTGGTATCGTCGGCCGGCGAGGCATTGCCGGCCGAGATCGGCAAACGCTTCAAGGCGCATTTCGGGGTGGACATCATCGATGGCATCGGCTCGACCGAGATGCTGCACATCTTCCTGTCGAATCGGCCGAATGCCGTCCGCTACGGCACCACCGGTTGGCCGGTGCCCGGCTACGACATCGAGCTGCGGGATGATAACGGAAAGCCTCCGCCGGACGGCGAGCCGGGCGATCTCTACATCCGGGGACCGTCCGCCGCGATGATGTACTGGGGCAACCGTGCCAAGACGCGCGAGACATTCCAGGGCGGCTGGACCAAGAGCGGCGACAAGTACGTCAGGAACGCGGATGGAACCTACACCTATTCGGGACGCAGCGACGACATGCTCAAGGTCAGCGGCGTCTATGTCAGCCCGTTTGAAGTGGAAGCCACGCTGGTTCAGCATCCCGCGGTGCTCGAGGCGGCCGTCGTCGGCATTCCGGACGCCGAGGGTCTCACCAAGACGAAAGCCTTCGTCGTGCTGAAGGCGGGAGCCGAGTCAACCGACGAAGAACTGAAAGCGTTCGTCAAGGATCGGCTGGCGCCCTATAAATATCCCCGGATCATCCAGTTTGTCGCCGAACTGCCGAAGACCGCGACGGGGAAAATCCAGCGCTTCAAGCTGAGAGCGATGGAAACTCCCGCTCGATGACGTGGCCAGCCGTGCTGTGTCTTTGCGCCTGTGCCGTCAATGGAAGAGCAGCACGATAAGGCGTCCGCAGGTTTCCAGGAACATGCGGCGAACCCGGTTCGTCAGCGGCCCGGCACGCGGATCGGGTCGGAGCCGTCCCAGCCGATGGCGGCCTGCCTGACGCGCTCGAAGAACCGCCCCTTGCCGCCGCTGATGTCGGACAGCTCGATCACCGTGCCCGGATGGGCCTGCGTGTCGAAATAGGCGAAGCGGCCGCGCTCGCCGCCGATCTGACCTTCGTGCCCGACCTTGTAGCCGAGCGACAGCGCGCGGTCGTAGAGCGCCTGGTAGTCCGGGGTCCAGTACGCCACGTGCTGGAGGCCCTCGTGGCCGGCGTCGAGAAACTCCCTGTACATCGACGGCGCGTCGTTGCGTTGCTGGATCAGCTCGATCTGGAGGTCGCCGGAATTGGCGAGGGCGATGCTCATCTCGACGTTCGAGTCTTCGCCGCGGTGTCGAAAGTAGTCGGTCTTGACCCGATCCATGTAGAACCACGGCCCGACGCCGAGCACGTTGATCCAGTGCTCCATGGCGGCGTGGATGTCCCGCATCACGTAGCCATTCTGGCAGACCGCTCCGAACAGACGACTCATATGACCTCCGTTGTCCTGCCGGTGGTGCTGCCGGTGGCAGCCGCCCGCCTTGCGGGACACTAGCGCGCTCAGTTCGCCTTGCCGAACAGCAGCGGCAGCTGGCGCGGGCCGCGGACGGTGCCTTCCGACCACCGCACCTTTCCGGCCGGATCGAGCCTGAATTCGGGAATGCGCTTCAGCCACTCCCCGATCGCGACCGTCATCTCCATGCGCGCCAGGTTCGAGCCGACGCAGCGGTGGATGCCGAGGCCGAAGGCGGCGTGGGGGTTCTCCTTGCGGTCGATCACGACCTTGTCGGCGTCGGGGAACATCGCCGGATCGCGGTTCGCGGCCGGGAACGACAGCAGCACCATGTTGCCGGGCTTGACCGGACAGCCGCTGATGGTGGTTTCCTTCATCACTTCGCGCGCCATCGTCACCGGGGAATAGGCCCGCAGCAGTTCCTCGATCGCGACCGGCATCAATTCCGGCTCCGCGATCAGCCGCTCCCGGTCCGCCGGCGTCCGGGCGAGATGCCACAGCGAGGCGCCGATCGCGCTCCAGGTGGTGTCGATGCCGGCGATCAAGAGCAGCCGCAGCGAGCCCAGCACGTGCGCGTCGGCCAGCGGCTGGCCGTTCTTGTCCCTGGCCCGCATCAGCGTCGAGATCAGGTCGTCGGTGGGATGCTGTTTGCGGTGCTCGATATGGCCGGTGAAATAGGCCGTCATGTCCTGCACCGCCTGCATCAACCGGTCATTGTCCTTGATGCCGAGTTCGAGAACCTCGTGGATCCACTTGATGAACAGGTCGCTGTCCGCTTCGGGAATGCCGAGCATATAGGCGATGGTTCGAACCGGAACGTGCTTGGTGTAGCGCGCCGCCGCGTCGCAGCCGCGGTCGGCGACAAACTGCTCGATCAGCTCGTTGCAGATGGCGCGAACCCGCGGCTCCAGCTTCTTCACCGCGTCCGGCGTGAACGGCGGCAGCAGCACCTGCTTGGCGCCCTTGTGCGCCGGCGGATCGGAGGTGATCGGCGGCGCCGCCTGGGTGATCAGGTCCGGCCGGCTGTCGCGGACGAGCACGCGGCGCGAGGAGAAATGCTCGGTGTCGTGGGCGATTTCCTTCACCGCCTGGTAGGAGGTCGGCAGGTAGCAGCCGAGAAACCGGTCGGTGTGCACCACCGGGCTTTGCGCGCGCATCTCGTCCCAGATCGGATACGGATCTTCCGTCCAGCGCGGGTCGGTGTGGTCGAAGTCGTGGATCCAGTCGGTGACCGGGGGGTGCGGCGTCGCGCGTTCGGAATCGGACATCGGGCAATTTCCTTAGGATTGTTTGCTCAGATCAATGCGCGGACGGATCGACCGGGTGAGAGGCTATTCCTCGGTCACCTCGATCGCGGTTTCCGGACAGTTCGATCTCGCAAGCCAGGCCTTGTCCTCGAGGCCCGCGGGCACCGCGCCATCGCCGCGCTGGTGCGCGTTGCCGAATTCATCGAGATCGAACAGCTCCGACGCCAGCGACTTGCAGCGGGCGTGACCCTGGCACTTGTCCTGGTCGACGCGGATCTTGAGTTTTCCGGACATCGCGGCACCTCCCCTCGCCGCGCGGCATGGCGCCGCGCGCGCTTTCGTTCCCTCATGTCGATGGCGGCTGCGGCATTCCGGCCGCGCCGCTCAAGTTATAGCGTATTACATTCGGGCCGAGGTTGTGCTGTCAAGCGAAAAGTTATAGATCATTACTTCAATGCCGCCCCGTCTCGCCCGCAAGCCGCTCAACACCTACCACCATGGGGATCTCCGCGATGCCCTGGTCGAGGCCGCGCTGCACGAGGTGGAGCGTGCCGGCCCGGAAGCCGTCAGCATCAGCGCGCTGGCGAAGAAGCTGGGCGTCTCGCAACCGGCCCCCTACCGGCATTTCGCCGACCGCGAGGCGCTGCTGGCGGCGGTGACGGCCGCGGCGTTCCGCCAGTTCAGCGCGGCGCTTCGCCAGTCGATCGGCAAGCCCTCGCGGCGTTCGAAGCTGTCGCGCCTCGCCAGCGCCACGCTGGATTTCGGGCTTCGCCGCAACGGCGTCTACCGGCTGATGTTCGCCTCGCGCATCATGGCCTGCGCGCCGAAGGACACCGAGCTGCACGCCGCGGCCATGGAGACCTTCGATCTGGTGCTGGAAGCGATGGAAGCACCCGCCGTCGGCTTCCTGCGCGAACGCCACGCCCTGAAGATCTGGGCCGCGCTGCACGGCGTGGTCATGCTGGCGGAACAGGGGCTGCTCACCGGACAGGTCGCCCACGTCACCCGGGAGGAACTGGTCGAGGACATCGTCGAGCAGACCCGATTGAGCCTGGCGCTGGCGATCAAGGCGGCTTCCCGCAAGCGCTAGTGGAGTGGATTTGACATTCGCTACCCACCCAGCCGCGGGCTCCAGTATCCCGAATCCGAAGTTCGCCAGAATTTGCGGCGCTCGCGTAGGCGAACTTCGGATTCGAAGGACACTGGAAATCTTTGATTTCAGTGTGGTTTGGTTCGGAAATTCCCTCTGAGAGATCGCGGCACAG
>JBKQQE010000041.1:0-7660 GCA_052326245.1 Xanthobacteraceae bacterium
AGGCGCTGACGCTGTTCACCACGCCGGTGGTGTATCTCTATCTCGACCGGCTCTCGAACTGGATGAACCCGCGCGCCGACGACAGTTCGACGCCGGAGCCGCACGATGCGAACGCGCTGCCGCCCGAACCGCTGCGATCCGCCGCCGGGCGCTAAGCAGTCATCAGCTGTTGCCTGGCGTCGCGCCGTGAGCCGACGGCGACGCTGCCACGGGCTGCATTGGCGGCTTCGCCGTCGAGCATCAAACTGCGCGCCATTGGTTGCCCCAGAACTTGGCGCGGACGTCCTTCTTCAGCAGCTTGCCCACCGCACTGCGCGGCAACTCGGCCCAGAACTCGACCGACTTCGGCGCCTTGGCGCTGCCCAATTCGTCCTTGCACAAGGCGATCAACGCCTCCTGGTCGACGGTTTGGCCGGCCTTGAGTTGAACCACCGCCTTGACCGCTTCGCCCCACTTTTCGTCGGGCGCGCCGACCACGATGCAGTCAAGTACCGCGGGGTGCCCCTGAATCACTCTTTCGATCTCAACCGGAAAGATGTTGAAGCCCCCGGACACGATCATATCCTTGATGCGATCAACGATCGTAACGAGGCCCTGCGCATCAATTGTCCCCACATCGCTGGTGTGGTGCCAGCCAAAGGTGGACACCGCTGCGGTTTCCTCCGGCTTCTTGTAATAGCCCTGCATAACCATCGACGAGCGCACCACGATCTCGCCGCGCTCGCCCGCGGGCAGAAGGTTGCCTTCGGGATCCATGATGCCGACGCGGACCACACCCACCGCCTTGCCGGCCGCGCGCACGGCGTTTTCGTCGAAACTTCCATCGCTCTCGAGATAGTCCGCGGGGCGCTTGACCAGGATCGGCAACAAGGTCTCGGTCTGGCCAAAGCCTTCGAACATGACCGGCCCGAACACACGCACCGCCTCCTTGAATTTTTCCGGTGCGATCGGCGCCGCGCCGACGATGAAGCACTTCAAGGACGAAAAGTCAGTCTGTCTCGTTCTCGGGTGGGCCAACAATGCGTACACGGCGGTCGGTGGCAGGAACAGGTGCGAAATCTTTTCCTTTTCGATCAGGCCCAGGACCGCCTCCGGATCAAAGCCGGGCAGGATGATGCTAGCGCACCCCCGGACCGCAAACCCAAGCACGAGCAGTCCGGCTGCGTGCGTCAAGGGCGCAACCACCAGGTGGCGCGACTCGGCGCTGACAGTGAACTCGGTCGCAAGCGCCAAGCCCATCATCTCGAGCGAGCGGTGCGTGTGCACAGCACCTTTCGATGGCCCGGTGGTCCCACCGGTCGGCTGAAGGAACGAGGTCGTTGAAGGGTCTTCCTGGTCGTTACGGAAGGGAGACCAGCAATCTGCCAGCCAGTCCTCCATGAACGGGCCATGCTCGGATGGCCGGTCAATGCAAACGTAGAGTTTTGCCTTGGAAAGCCTGGCCTTCAGGATCGGTACAGCGCTTTCGAACTGACTGTGGAAGAAGACGACGTGGGCGTCGAAATAATCCAGGATTTCGGCATTGGTCTCGACGGTATTGCGGATGTGGACGGAAAGCCACGCCATGTCGGCCAGATTGATGCCAAGATGCAGCAGGGTCACGCGGTAGTCATTGGGACTGTAGATTGCCACATGGGAGCCGGCACCGGCCTGCCTTGCGCGAACCAGCGCATTCGCCATCGCGTGAACGGTCTTCTGCGCCTGCCCGAAACTGACGCGCGTCGCACCGTCGACGAAGGCCAGATTTTGCGGATGCTGTTCGGCAACGGCGTCGAAATAGTCAGCAAGTCTCATTTGAGGCCTCCTCAGAGTTCGGATCGACTGTCGTGAGGCGAAAGAGCCATTGGTACCTACTTCGCCCGTAGGCGTGAGGCTGCGTCCAGGCGAATCGTCTCGGCGTTGAGATAGGCGTTTTCGATGATGAACGCGCAGCAGTGGGCGAACTCGCGCATGTCGCCCAGGCGCTTCGGAGCTTCCATCTGCTCCTTGAGCGAGGCGAGCACCTTGTCATCGAGCGCGGCCACCATGGTGGTCAGGAACAGCCCGGGCGCGATGGCGTTAACGCGGACGCCAATGGCACCCAGTTCGCGCGCAGCCGGCATGTTCATGCCGATGATCGCCGCCTTGGAGGCTGCGTAGGCGCATTGGCCGATCTGACCCTCGTAGGCGGCACCGGACGACACATTGATGATCACGCCACGCTCTTCGCCGATCTCCGCCTCGTTCTTGGCCATCTGTTCGGCGCACTTGGACATGACGTTGAACACGCCGTTGAGATTGACGGCGGTGATCTGGGCGAATTTGGCCAGCGGGGCGGCTTTGCCCTCCTTGTTCAGCAGTTTGAAACCAGTAGGGATCGCGGCGCCGTTGATGCAGACATGAATGGCACCGAAGCGGGCCATCACGGCATCGATCGCCTTTTGTACCGACTCCTCGTCGCAGACGTCAGTCTGCACGAACATCGCGCGCTCGGACCCGAGCTCCGCCACGGCCTTGGCGCCGGCCTCGGCGTTCAGATCGAAGATCGCAACACGAGCGGCCTTCTCTTCGAGAAGGTAGTGGGCCGTTGCCCGTCCGAGCCCGGAAGCGCCGCCGGTGATAATGGCGACTTTGTCTTCAATGCGCATGATGTGTCCTCGTTGATTTGTAGAATTGGCGATCGGTCAGAACGCGTTGACCCCGGTCAGCGCGCGACCGATAATCAACTGCTGTATCTGCGTCGTTCCCTCGGGAATCGGCGCGACGATGGCTTCTCGCGCCAGTTTCTCGACCAGGAAATCCCTGGTGACACCGTTGCCGCCGTGAATCTGCACCGCTTGGCGCGCCACCGTAACGGCCATCTCGCATGCGAAATATTTTGCCATCGCCGCTTCCATCTCCGCCGGCACGCCGGCCTCGATCATGGAAGCGGCACGGTAGACCAGCAGGCGGGCCGCATCGACGTTGGTGGCCATCTCGGCCAACATCGCCGCGATCAATTGATGACCGGCGATTACCTTGCCGTGCTGACGGCGCTCCTTCGCGTAGCGCACGGCTTCCTCCAGCGCGCGGCGGCCGATGCACAGCCCCTGTGCAGCCACGAACACGCGCGATCGCTCGAACATCGACAGCGTGTTTTTGAGCGCTTCGCCTTCGTTGCCGATCATGTTGGCCGCTGGCACCCGCACATCGCTGAGAAAGATCTGCGCCGTCGACTGGCTGTTCCAGGCAATTTTGTGAATTTCACGCACTTCGTAGGGGTGCTCCTTGCGATCGAGCAGAAAGTGCGTCAAGCCGCGGCGCGGATCGTCGCCGGTGCGGCAGGTACAGATCAGGAAGTCCGAGTACGAGCCGTTGCTGATCCAGGTCTTTTCGCCATTGATGATAAAGTGGTCGCCATCGCGGCGTGCCCGCGTCTTGATCTCGAGCACGTTGGAGCCGACATCGGGTTCCGAAATGCCCACACTGCAAAACGATTCGCCGCTGACCAAACCGGGCAGGTAGCGCTCGCGCAGGTGCGCCGGGGCGAGCTGTTCGATCATGTACGCACCGAACGAATTGATCAGCACCGGCACCGACAGGTCGGCCGAGGTTGCGGCGACCTCCTCGAACAACATGATCATGGTGAGCCAGTCGATACCCATGCCGCCGTTGGCTTCGCTGATCACCCCGGAAACCAGACCGAATTGTGTGAGGTCGCGCATGATGGCGCCCATCTTCTCGCGCGGCACGAATTTGTCGCGGTATTCCTTGTTGAACACCGGTTCGACCTTGTCGTTCAGAAAGCGCCTCAATCCATCGACGGCGGCTTGCTGTTCTTCCGTTCTGAATACGTGTCCCACGTCGCGTTCCTCGATTGTCCGATTTATTGTTTGGCCAGGATGTTGATCGCCACCACGGCTTCTTCGATGCCGTAAAGACCGCCGCCGTTTTCCTGTATGGCCAGGCGCGCGCGATCGACCTGGCGCTTGCCAGCCTCACCGCGCAACTGCGTGACGAGTTCATGGAGCTGGCCTAATCCCGTGGCACCGATTGGATGCCCCTTGGATTCCAGCCCGCCCGAAGGATTGATCGGCATGCGGCCGCCGATGGCGAAGTCACCGCGCTCGGCCGCCGGTCCCCCTTCACCAAAGGGCACCAGCATCAGCGATTCCGCGTTCAGGATCTCTCCCATCGCCGTCGCGTCGTGCACCTCGGCCACGTCGACATCGCCCGGGGCGACGCCGGCCAGCTCGAAGGCCTTTTTCGCGGCGAGATGCGCGACGATCTTTTGTGGCTCGTCAATGCGGCGCGTGCTGCCCGTTTGCACCACGCTCGCCAGTACGCGTACTGCGCGACTGGCTGCGCCATTCAGGCGCTTCAGACCGTCAGCGTTGCAGAGAACGGCGGCGGCCGCGCCATCGCTGATCGGCGAACACATCAGAAGCGTGAGCGGATAGGCGATCGGCGGTGAAGCCAGCACCTGTTCGATGCTGCACGGCTCGCGGAACTGGGAAAGCGGGTTGTGCACCGAGTGGCGATGATTCTTGGCCGCCACTGCCGCCATCTGCCGCTGCGTGGTGCCATAGGTTTTCATGTGATAGCGGCAAAGCGCCGCATACACATCCATGAATACGCTGTAGGGCTTTTCGGACATCGTGCCTGGCGGTGGCAGGACGCCTTCGCCCATGGCCATCAGTGTCGCCTTGTTCTGCGCCACCGTGGACACATCCCAACCGCCATCGAATGCCGAAAACATCTTGGCCTTGTCGGGGATGTTCATCTTTTCCACACCGACCGCCAGCGCGATATCGCAGCTGCCGGCCCGCAGCGCCATGGTCGCCAGATTGAAGGCCGATGAACCGGACGCGCAGGCGTTCTCCACCGTGAATACCGGAATGCCTTCGATTCCGAGACGTCGCATCGCGATCGGTCCGGGAATCGCCGTCTGGCCCTGGAACTGGCCATTGGTCAGGGTGGCGTAGAAGGCCGAACCGATATCGGCGGTAGCGCAGCCGGCATCCTCCATAGCCAGACTCACGGCCTCGCCGACCATGTCGTAAATCGAACGGTCCAGCAGCCGTCCAAACGGCGTCATGCCAACGCCGGCGATGTAGATTTCACTCATCGTTTGCTTCTTTCTTAGATTTAACGGCCCTGGAACTGCGGCGCGCGCTTCTCGGCAAACGCTCGCAATCCCTCATCGAAGTCGAACGACCGCATGTGCCGGCGCAGCATCACCTGTTCGTGCAGCAGCGCGTCGTCACGCGATTTGTCGGCCGAGGCGCGCGCCACTTCCTTCATGCGGCGCAGGGCAATCGGGCTCTTTCTGGCGATGTGTCTGGCCAGTGCCAGGGCGGCGTCGGCGAGCCCCTCGTCGGGATGAACCTCGCTGATGAGGCCGCAAGCCTTCATGTCGGCGGCCGACAGGGACTTGCCGGTCAGCAGCAAATACATCGCCATGTTCAGCGGGATCAGCCGCGGCAGGATTGCTGCTCCGCCGGCGCCGGGATACACGCCGAAATTGGCATGCGCGTCGGCAATCGTGGCGCTCTCGGCGGCGACCACCACGTCGGCACACATCGCCAGTTCCAGGCCACCCGCCATGGTCGCCCCGTTGAGCGCCGCGATGACGGGTTTTGGGAAGTGGCGCAGCGCGCCAAACACTCCATTGGCGCGATCCAGAAAGTCGGGTTCGCCTGGCGCAAGCTGCGCACCCGCCAACACCTCTTTCAGGTCGGCGCCGGCACAGAACGCGGCGCCACTGCCTGTGAGGACAACCACGCGAATCTCGTCGTTGTTCGAGATTTCGCCCAACCGGCGCTCGAGTTCGAGCAGGGTAGCGACGTTCAGGGCATTCATCGCCTGTGGGCGATTCAGAGTCAGGCGCGCGATCGGGCCCAATATTTCAAACAGCAAGACATCCTGCGCCACGCCAATTCCTCCCGTTGGTACCGTGCTCGGCTCAGAACGCCGAAAGATGAGGTGGCGCGGTACTACGGGTAACTCTGGTCGGCCGCAGGTCTTTGGAGCGAAATCGTCGGTCCGGCGTCCCGAATTGCAGTGCGGCCGAAAAACCGACCGTTGCCGGGCACGGGCAAGTCGGTGTTGGCGGGTTGCGAAACCGACGCGCTGCGCCGCACGACTGGCGGGAAAACATTGACCAGCGGACGCGCCAATGGAAGAGTTACGGCATTCGGGTAACGCCAGCAGGCCGTACAGACCTTGAATACAGATCCCCAGCCCAGTCGCTCCGGCCCAGATGCATTGCCGCACGGGGCAATCTTGCCTGAGGCTACGTCCATCGGCAGCTACGGCATCGCAATTGCCAGGGCGCTTCAGTCCTGCGGCGTCGATAGTGCCCGGGTGTTCAATGCAGCCGGGGTCCCCGTCGAACTAACCAACGATCCGATGACTCGCCTGCCGGCGACCACCGTAGCCCGGCTCTATCACGCTTGCGTGGACGCAACCAATAATCCCTATTTCGGCCTGGTCGTTGCCAAATTCATTCAGATGCCCAACCTCCACGCGCTGGGTTATGCACTGGCAGCCAGTTCCACGCTGATGGATTTCTGCCGGCGCCTGGAGCGCTATTTCCGACTTGTCTCGCAGGTCGCTAAAATCAACGTCACTGAAGCTGACGGCAAGGTCTGTCTGCGCTTTGAGCACCTCGCCGATATCAGCAGCGAGACCGAGGACGCATTCTTCGGCTTTCTCGTGTTGGCGATGCGCCGACTCTACAAGCCGGAGTTCAACCCCGTGCGGGTGGAGTTTCATCGGCCGATGCCACGCGAGGGCGCGGAGCCCTACGAGAAGCTGATGAGGGCGCCGGTCAGCTTTGCGCACGCGGACGGCTTGCTGGTGTTTGACCAGGCTGACCTGAGGCAAGCTCTTGCCGGTTCCTGTCCGGAGCTGGCGCAAGTCAATGACAATATCGCGATCAACTATCTGTCTCGTCTCGACAGGAATGATGTCATCACCGGTGTGACGAAAACGATCATTGATCTCCTACCCGATGGCGAGTGCAGCCGGGACAAGGTAGCGAGCGCGCTGGGTATGAGCCCGAGCGCACTGCATCTCAAGCTTTCGCAACACGGCACCAACTTCCAGCAACTGCTCGATGACACACGCAGGGAACTCGGGTGCTCGTACGTGCAACAACCTACGCGCTCGATAACCGAAATCACCTTCCTGCTTGGGTTCACCGACACCAGCAACTTTACTCGTGCCTTCAGGCGTTGGACCGGGGTATCGCCGACCGAGTTTCGGCACAAGCGTTAGCGGCAAGCCTGTCTGGCCAGCGGGCGTCGGCAAACATTCCGGCGAAGGAGCACTGTCGGCGCATCGCCACCCGCTACGACCAACTCGCAGCCAACTACCTCGCCTTCGTCAATCTGGCAGCCATCCGCATCTGGCTGCACGCTTGTGAGACCGTCGCTTGGCGCGCTCTACGCCATCATCAGCTGTTGCCCGGCGGCGCGCCGTGAGCCGACGTCGGCACTAGTGGAGTGGATTTGACATTCGCTACCCACCCCCCGCGGGCTCCAGTGTCCCGAATCCGAAGTTCGCCAGAATGTGCCGCGCTCTCGTGGGCGAACTTCGGATTCGAAAGGACACTGAAACCTTTGATTTCAGTGTGGTTTGGTTCGGAAATTCCCTCTGAGAGATCGCGGCACAGATAAAGGGAATTGCCGAACCACCA
>JBKQQE010000042.1:0-27451 GCA_052326245.1 Xanthobacteraceae bacterium
TGGATTCCACCGAGCAGTCGCCGCAGCCCTCGCAGACCAGCTCGTTGATCACGACCAGCTGCTGCGGCGCCGGCAGCGTGCCGCGCTTGCGCCGCCGCCGCTTCTCGGTGGCGCAGGCCTGTTCGTAGATCAGCACCGTGACGCCGGCAACGTCGCGCAGCTCGCGCTGCACGGCATCGAGGTCGCGGCGGTGATTGAGGGTCACGCCGGCCGGAAAATCGCGCAGCGAGAATTTGCCGGGGTCGTCGGACAACAGCGCGATGCGGCCAACGCCCTCGGCGCGGACGGTGTGCGCGATCGCCTCGACGCTGAGCGGGCCGTCGACCGGCTGGCCGCCGGTCATGGCGACGGCGTCGTTGAACAGGATCTTGTAGGTGATGTTGGCGTTCGCCGCGATCGCCTGGCGGATCGCCATCGAGCCGGAGTGGTAGTAGGTGCCTTCGCCGAGATTCTGGAATACGTGCCCGTGGCCGGTGAACAGCGACGAGGCCGCCCAGTTGACGCCTTCGCCGCCCATCTGGATCAGCGAGGAGGTGTCGCGGTCCATCCAGCTCGCCATGAAATGGCAGCCGATGCCGGCGAGCGCGTGCGAACCCTCCGGCACCCTGGTCGAGGTGTTGTGCGGACAGCCCGAGCAGAAATACGGCGTGCGCGTCGCGCCCGCGATCTCGATCAGCCGGCCGGCGGGGGCCGCGAGCGCGCCGGCTTTCGCCGGCAGCGACAGTTCGGGAAGGAAGGCGTCGAGGCGCCTCGCCACGATCGGTGCCAGGAGGCGCGGCGACAATTCGCCGACCCACGGGATCAGGTCGGCGCCGTGCTCGTCTGTCTTGCCGACCATGCGCTCGGGCTTGCGGCCGGGGAAGTCGTAGAAATATTCCTTGAGCTGGCTTTCGATGATGCCGCGCTTCTCCTCGATCACCAGCACTTCCTGCTTGCCCTGGATGAAGTCGAGCGTGTCGTGCACCGCCAGCGGCCACACCATGCCGATCTTGTAGATGTCGATGCCGAGCTGGCGGCAGGCGCTTTCGTCGAGGCCGAGCAGGCGCAGCGCCTCCATCAGGTCGAGGTGGCCCTTGCCGGTGGTGACGATGCCGTAGCGGGCGCGGTCGATGGCGTAGATATGGCGGTCGATCGGGTTGGCTTCCGCGAACGCCTGCACCGCGCGCTTCTTGGCGGCAAGCCGCGCTTCGATCTGCGGGCCGGGCAGGTCGGGCCAGCGATAATGCAGCCCGCCCGGCGGGGGCGCGAAGTCGGGCGTCCTGAACTGCCGCGCCGGTACGAGCTCGATCGAGGCGCCGGACTCCACCGTTTCCGACACCGCCTTGAAGCCGACCCACATGCCGGAGAAGCGCGACAGCGCGTAACCATATTCGCCGAAGGCGAGATACTCCGACACCGACGCCGGGTTCAGCGTCGGCATGAAGAAGGTCATGAAGGCGACGTCGGACTGGTGCGGCATCGAGGAGGAGACGCAGCCGTGGTCGTCGCCGGCCACCACCAGCACGCCGCCGTGCGGCGAGGAGCCGTAGGCGTTGCCGTGCTTGAGCGCGTCGCCGGCGCGGTCGACGCCGGGCCCCTTGCCGTACCACAGCGCGAACACGCCCTCGACCTCGCGCGAGGCTTGCGTCTCCACCTGCTGGGTGCCGAGCACGGCGGTGGCGGCGAGATCCTCGTTCACCGCCGGCATGAAGGTGATGCCGAGCTCCTGGCAGAGCTTGTCGCTGCGCCACAGTTCGAGGTCGACGCCGCCGAGCGGCGAGCCGCGATAGCCGGAGACGAAGCCCGCGATATTGCGCCCGGCAGCGCGGTCGCGGCGCGCCTGGTCGAGTGCGATGCGCACGACGGCCTGCGTTCCGGTGAGGTAGACGCGGCCGCTGGCGCGGGCGTAACGGTCGGCGAGTTCGTAGCTGTCGAGAACGGGCGCGGCCGCGCCGGGAGCTTCACCCATGGTCGCCGTCCTGGTGGTTACGATGGAGGCAGTGTCGGCCCGGGCGACTGGAAGAGGCGTCCTGTTTTCCCTTGAGATCGGTCAGCTATGGTAGGAATTAGCGATATGTGTGGGTATTATGAACAAATCTACCGTTTTGGAGCGCCCCCATGATCGAATCGCAGGACCGCCGGCTGCTGCACGAGCTGCAGCGCGACAGCCGCCGCAGCAACCAGCAGCTCGCCGACGACCTCAACATGTCGTCGTCGGCGTGCTGGCGGCGGGTGCGGGCGCTGGAGGAGAGCGGTATCGTCACCCGCTACGCGGCGCTGGTCGATCGCGAAAAGGCGGGCTTTGCGACCTCGGCCATTCTCCACGTCTCGCTCGACCGTCACGACGAGAAATTTGTCACCGAATTCGTTTCCCGGGTGCGGCTGCGGCCCGAGGTGCTGGAATGCTTCGCCACCACGGGCGACGCCGACTATCACCTGCGCGTGGTGGTCGCCGACATGGCGGCCTACAACCGTTTCCTCGACGACTTCATGTTCAGGATCCCGGGCATCCGCCACGTCCGCACCAACGTCATCCTGAAGGAGATCAAGTACGACGTGGCGCTGCCGTTCGAGGGGTAGGGGTGCCCGCGCAAGCGGGCAATCCGGTATTCAGTGGCGTCAGCGAGTTTCCGAAAGCGTGGGCCCGTAGCAACTCGGCTTTCGCCGAGTTGCGTCCGTCTTGAATGACGCTAGTCGGGCAGGCCCGAATTGCGGCGGGTCAAGCCCGCGGGTGACGCAGAGCGCGCGGCAATGCGTGCGATAGACCCTTGGCGCTTCTTCCCTGCAGCTTCCTCGTCATGGCCGGACTTGATCCGGCCATCCACTCTTCACTTGCTGGCAGCGCCCTATCTCACGACGGGCCGCGGCCGCCGCCCGGAGCCTCGTCGATGTACCGGTCCAGCTCGTCGAGGGTTTCGCGCCAGGCCGCGTCGATCGCGGGCGACCAGTCGTCGGCGAGAAGCTCCCGCAGCGTGGCGACGATCACGGCGAAGAACGACCGAAACAGCTCCGGCGGCGTGCCATAGGCGTCGTGCGACTGCACCTCGCAGGCGATCATGCGAAAGCTCGTGCCGCGCTCGCCGACGAAGTCGAGCAGCGCCTCGATCGCCATCTGCAGCATCGAGCCCTTGACCAGGTTGCGGGATTCAGCGCGGAACATGGCCCTGGTTTCCGGATGGGTGCGAAACAGCCGCTCGTATATCAGCGGGGTCAGGTCCGGGCAGCGCTCGGCGGCGCGCTCGAAGCTCTCGACGACGAGGCGCGCGGAATTCGCCGGCGTGCGGGTCTCGAGCGCGGCGTCGCTCAATGGTTCAAGCTCCTGCCTTGACGCGGTCCCACCACGGGCAGGCGCCTGACATGCGCTCGAAATTGCCGTCGACCACCTGCACCGGGCGACGGAAGCCGTCGCGCGCGGCCTGCATGCGCATGTCGCGGGCGCGCACGCGGTCTTCCGGCGACAGCCAGTTCCGCTCGTGGCCCCAGATGCTCGGGCCTTCCCGGTATTCCTGCGGCTGCCAGTTGTCCGGATCGACTTCGCGGCCGCCCCAGCCGCACTCGACCAGGAACGAGGACGGCGACCTGGCATAGAACGAGGTCATGAAATCGTTGGTGTGACGGCCAAGCGTCACGCCGATGCGCTCCGGTTCGGCGAGCGCGACGTCGTAGCCCTGGCCGACGTCGTCGAGCGAGAAGAACTCGACCATCAGGTGATGCATGCCCTCGGAGCCGGTCTCGATCAGCGCCAGGCTGTGGTGGCGCTTGTTGATGTGGAAGAAGTAGGCGCGGAACGGCGCCAGCACGTAGTCGCTCAGGCGAAAGCCGAGCACGTCGGTGTAGAACGGCATCACCGCGTCGAGCGATTTGACGGTCAGCACCGCGTGGCCGAGCCCCATAGGCCCGGTGCGGAAGCCGGAGATCGAGCGGCCGGGCCGGAACGGCATGGTATCGACTTCCGCGCCGTGGAAAACCTCCAGCCGGTTGCCGGCGGGGTCGGCAAACGAGATCAGCCCGGCGACGTGGCGCGCGTCCGCCCGCGCCGTGCCCTCGTGCGTCACCGCCACGCGCGCCCGCTCGAGCCTTGCCGCCAGCGCCTCGAGCGCGGCCGCGTCCTTCACTTCCCAGCCGAAGAAGCGGGTGCCCTCGGCGAGCTCCTTGTCGACCACGACGCGCTGCTTGCGGTCGTCCATGCGGAAGGCGAGCAGGGAAGCGGTCTTCTCCACCGCCTGGAAGCCGACCAGCCGGGTGCCGAAATCGCGCCAGTCGTCGAGGTTCGAGGTCCCGACGCCGAAATAACCGAAAGACTGCAGCTCCACGTCACCACCCCATTTTCTCGGTCTTGTTCTTGATCTTGCATCCCACCGAATAGCATGGAAGTCCCGCGACCAGAATGTTAAAGAACCCCCCAAAATCACAGGGGAGGTCTCTATGAAATTGCGCCCGGCGATCGTTTGTACCGCGCTCGCGACGCTGTTGTCCGTTTCCGCACTGCACGCCCAGGTCTCCGACGATGTGGTCAAGATCGGCGTGCTGACCGACATGACCGGGCCGTCGTCGGCGGCGAACGGACCGGGTTCGGTGGTTGCCGCGCAAATGGCGATCGACGATTTCGGCGCCACCGTGCTGGGCAAGCCGATCCAGCTGGTCACGGCGGATCACCAGATCAAGCCCGACATCGGCGCCGCCATCGCCCGGCGCTGGTACGACACCGAGCAGGTCGACCTGATCGTCGACGTGCCGGTCTCCGCCGTCGGGCTCGCGGTGCAGAGCATCGCCAGGGAAAAGAAGAAGCTCCTGATCGTGCATTCGACCGGCGCGGCGGCATTCCACGGCAAGTTCTGCACGCCCTACGCCATCCAGTGGGTGTTCGACACCCACGGCCTCGCGGTCGGCACCGCCTCCCAGGTGGTGAAGCGCGGCGGCGACACCTGGTTCTTCATCACCGACGACTACGCCTTCGGCAAGTCGCTGGAGAAGGACGCCACCGAGGTGATCGAGAAGGGTGGCGGCAAGGTGCTGGGCGCGGTGCGGCCGCCGTTCGCGACGCCGGACCTGTCCTCCTTCGTGCTGCAGGCGCAGGCCTCCAAGGCCAAGATCATCGGCATCGCCGGCGGGCCGCCCAACAACGTCACCGAGATCAAGACCGGCGCCGAATTCGGCGTGTTCCAGGGTGGCCAGCAGATGGCGGCGCTGCTGATGCTGATCACCGACGTCGACGGCATCGGGCTGAAGTCGGCGCAGGGCCTGCTGCTGACCACCTCGTTCTACTGGGACATGGACGACAAGACGCGGGCCTGGTCGAAGCGCTATTTCGAGAAAACCAAGAAGATGCCGACGATGTGGCAGGCCGGCGTCTACTCCTCGGTGATGAACTATCTCAATGCGGTGAAGGCGGCCGGCACCGACGATCCGCTTAAAGTTCGCGCCAAGCTGGCGGAAAAGCCGATCGAGGATTTCTTCGCCCGCAACGGCAAGCTGCGCGAGGACGGCCTGATGGTGCACGACCTGGTGCTGGCGCAGGTCAAGAAGCCGACCGACTCGAAATATCCGTGGGACTATTACCAGATCCTCGCGCATATCCCCGGCGACGAGGCGTTCGGCCCGCCGGACGGGTCCTGCGTGCCGGCGAAGGAGTAGCGGGCGTCACCCGCGGGCAACCGGATCCGGCCTCGGCCGGTCCGGCTGCAAGCTTGACCGCCGCAAGTCGGACCTGCCAGCGGGGCCACACCGTGCCGGCGCGCGCTCTGCGGGCTCGCTTTCAGAACTTGACGTGGCTCGCGCCCTTGAGCGCGAGCCGCGCGCGGGCCTCGTCAGGTGTGGTGATGTCGTCGCTGAGCTCGGTCAGGATGCGGCGGATCTTGGCAACCTGATCGGCGTTCGATCTGGCCAGTTCTCCCCGCCCGAGATTGAGGCTGTCCTCCAGCCCGACGCGGACGTTGCCGCCGATTAGGGCGTTGTGGACGCACATCGGCATGGTGCGCCCTGCCGCAGCCATTGCTCGCGCTTTTCAACGACCTGGATCTATTGGTCGCCCTCGGCGTCCGGGACGTCGATCCGGATCACGCCGGTTTCCTTCCGGGACGTGATTCCTTTGCCAGTTGCAGCGTCGCGACGGGGCGCTGATCGACCTGATCAGGCTTCGAAAGGATGAGGCGGCGTTGCAGGGGCAGGAGCTGCAGGTCCCAGCGCTCGCGCACATAGCCCCAGATCCCGGCCGGCGCGAACACGATCGTGACGACAGCCGCTGTGCCCATGATCAGCCAGTACCAGGTGCCGTAATCGGCGAGCAGCCAGCGCAGGGCGAAGAACAGTGCGGTGCCGATGATCGGCCCCTCGAGCGTGCCGATGCCGCCGATGACGACGATGAAGACCGCCGCGACCACCCAATTCATGTCGAAGGCGGCGTCCGGCGAGATCCTGAGCACATTGGTGAAGTAGATGGCGCCGACGAGCCCCGCGCCGAACGAGGCGAAGGCATACACCTGGAGCTTCATCGCCTTGACGTTGACGCCCTGGCTCTCGGCTGCGTCCTCGCTGTCGCGAATCGCGGTGAGGCCCAGACCGAAACGCGAGCGCAGCAGGAGGTTGATGGCGACCGAGGCTGCGATGAGGACGGCCGCGGCGATCAGATAGATGCCGATTTCACGCGTGCTGCGGTCGATCCGCGCCATCACCGTCAGACTCTGGCCGGAGCCCCCGCCCAGCGCTGAAATGTTGGAAAACCCGATGCGAAAAACTTCCGCCAGCACCCAGGTCCCGATCGCGAAGTAGCCGCCCCGCATCCGAAACACGAGAACCGAGGTCAGGAGCGCGGCGATCGCCGCCATCAGCCCGCCGAGCGGAATCGCAAGGAACGGATGCAGCCCGAGATGCTGGGCGAAGACGAAGACCGAGTAGGCCCCGATCCCGACGAAGGCCTGCAGGCCGACCGACATCAGGCCGCCGTAGCCGCCCATCAGATTCCACATCTGCGCGAGCACGAGGTAGCACATCACCTCGACCGCCCAGCGCATCAACGCCGGCGTTCCCCACACCGGTACCGACAGCACCGCGACCGCACCGGCCACGCCGAGCCAGACCGCCACAACGCTCAGTCTGGTGTTGCGGGAGACCGTGAAGGGGAGACCACCTGGTTTCATTGCGTCCTCGCGAACAGCCCGGTTGGCCTGAAGAACAGCACCGCCAGGAAAACGACGTGTCCAGCCATCACGCCAAGTCCGATGGAGATCTTGGCCCCGATCGTCTGCGCGACGCCGAGAATGACGGCGCCGGCGAACGTGCCCCAGAACGAGCCCATGCCGCCGATCACGATCGCCTCGAAGGCAAAGAGCAGCGAGGCCGGACCGGACTCGGGCGTGAAGGTGGTCCGGATTCCCGCAAAAATGCCTCCGACCGCGATCAGCGCAAACGAAATCGCCAGCGCGATTGCGTAGGTATGGCGTGCGCGAATGCCCATGAGGCCGGCAGTATCGGCATCGTCGGAGGTCGCCCGCAGCGCGATGCCGATGCGGGTACGCGAGAACAGCAGCGATATCAGCATCGTCAGGGCGATGGCGGTGAGGAACACGATCAGCGGGAATGCTCCGACCGAAATGTCGCCGCCGAGCGGAAGGCTGTCCGTGCCGAGGCTGCCGATCTGGAACGAGCGCGAATCGGAGTGGAAGACCTGCTGCAGCCCGTTGCGCAGGATGATCGACAGCCCGAAGGTCGCCAGCAGCGGCGCGAGGGGATTGGGTCCCATCGTGCGATTCAGGATGGTGCGCTGCAGGGTGTAGCCGAGGCAAAACATCAGGACCGCGACCGGCAGGATCGCGAGGAACGGATGCAGGTTCAGCTGCGTGACCGGCCATAGCGCGAGATAGGCGGCGAGAACCAGGAAGTCGCCGTGCCCGATGTTGACGAGGCGCATGACGCCGTAGGTGATCGAGAGTCCGATCGCGAACAGCGCGTAGAGCCCGCCGAGCAGTACACCCTGGACGACCGCATCGAGCCAATCGGTCATGTCAATGGTCCTCCAGCCCGAAATACGCCGCGGAAATCTGGTCCTTGCCGAGTTCAGCCGGCGTGCCGCGCAGCGTGACCCGGCCGTGCATGAAGCAATAGATCTCGTCGGCCACCTTGAGCGCCATGTCGATGTCCTGTTCGACGACGACGATCGAGAGTCCCTCGGCGCGGATACGGGGAAGAATGCCGTAAATGTCCTTGACGACCGCGGGCGAAAGCCCGAGCGACAGCTCGTCGCAGAGCAGGAGATCGGGATTGGACATCAGCGCGCGGCCGATAGCGGTCATCTGCTGCTGCCCGCCGGACAGCGTAGTCGCCGGCTTAGCGCGACGTTCCTTCAGATCCGGAAACAGCCCGTAGACGGTGTCCAGCGTCCATCGTCCGTTTCGTCCGGCGAAGGCGCCTACCTTGAGGTTCTCTTCGACGGTCAAACTGCGGAACAGACGCCGCCCCTCCGGGATCATGGAGACGCCGAGCCGCACGATCTCGTCGGACGACAGCGCGCCGATCTCGGCGTTGTTGAAACGGATCTCGCCGGTCTTGCTCGGCATCTGCCCCGCGATTGACTTGAGGAAGGTCGACTTGCCGGCGCCGTTGGCGCCGATCAGCGCGATGATGTTGCCCTGGGCGACGTCGAAATCGATGCCGAACAGGGCCTGGAAGTCGCCGTAGCGGGCGACGAGATTTCTGACCTGCAGCATCATGGTCTTCTCTCTATATCTCGATGCCCATGTACACGCGCTTGACGTCCGCGCTCGCCATCACCGCTCGCGGCTCGCCTTCCGCAAGCTTCGCGCCGAAATTGATCACCAGCAGCCGCGAGGCGACCGCGAGCAGCGCGTGCACGACATGCTCGATCCAGACGATCGTCACGCCATGGGAACGGATATCGTTGACGAGATCAATGAGATCGTGCGCCTCGTGCTCGGTGAGTCCGCCGGCGATCTCGTCGAGCAGTAGCAGCTTCGGCTCGGTGGCGAGTGCGCGCGCGAGCTCGAGCCGCTTGCGGTCGAGCAGGGTGAGCGATCCCCCGAGGCGGTTTGCCTTGTCGAGGAGACCGGTGCGATCGAGAAGATCGACGCAGCGATCACTGGCTTCTCCTGCGGATCGCTGAGGGGCGCCGAACGTGGCGCCCACCAGCAGGTTCTCGAACACCGTCATGCCCTCGAACGGTAGGGCCACCTGGTACGAGCGGCCGATGCCGGCGCGGCAGCGGCGGTGCGGCGGCAGGCTGACGATGTCCTGGCCGCTGAAGCGGATGTGACCGGCGTCGGGGGCGACGCCGCCCGTAATCAGATTGAACACGGTGGTCTTGCCGGCGCCGTTCGGCCCGAGGACGCCCAGGGCCTCGCCCTTCCGCACTTCGAACGACAGGTCGTCCGTCACCTTCAGAGCTCCATAGCTCTTGGAGACGTTCTCGAAGGAGAGCAGAACGGTCATGGCCGGGCGTCCTCGGCGGGTTCAGTACGGGATCGGGATCGGCTTCGCGGCGACGGGAATCTCCGGCGCTTCGGTGTTGGCCACCACGATGAGCTCGTAGTTGTGCTTGTCTCCCTTCACCCACTGTCCCGCCACCAGCGGCGTCTTGCACACGTTCCTCATCGGCCCCTTGCTCCAGTCGACGTGGCCGGCGATCGTGTCGAGCTTGGTCGCGGGGATGGCGTCGCGCAGCGAGGCCTTGTCGGTCGGATCCTTGGCACGCTTCACCACGTCGGCGACCAACTCGAAGATGGAGTGAGCGATGCCGATGGCGCCGTTCCACTGCCTCTTGGTGTCCGCCTCGTAGCTCTTGGCGAACTGCATCGCCGTGATGCCGCTGAGCGAGGACTTGAACGGCGCGGTGGGCGACCACCACAATTCCTGGGACAGGCCGGTGCCGAGGTCGCCCAGCGAATCCATCACCGAGGGGAAGGAATACGCCTTGCCCATCGTCACGACCTTCGGATGGAAGCCCTGCTGGCGCGCCTGGGTCCAGAAGTTCTTGAAATCCGGCGGGATCGGAACGCCGCAGACGATCTCGACGCCCTCCTTCTTGTAGGCGGCGATCTGCGCGCTGAAGTCCTGCTGCAGCGGCTGGAAGCGGCCCGGATCGAAGATGGTGAAGCCCATCTTGGCCAGCACCGGCGGCACCCCGATCTTGGGATCACCCCAGGCATTGCCGTCGCCGTCATTGGCCAGGAACAGGCCGATCTTCTTGTTGGTCGGCACCTGGTTCCAGATGCTGGTGAAGACCTCGATGATGTCCTCGACGCCCCAGAAATAGTGATAGGTCCATTGGAAGCCTTTGGCCGGATCGCCCCCACGGCCGAAGAACCATGGCTGCCACGGCGCCCCGGTCGAAATGCACGGCACGCCGTTCAGCTCGCACTGGTCGGACACGGGATTGGTATTCTCGGGAGTGGCGCCGACGACCATGAGGTCGACGCCGTCGCGGAGGATCAGTTCGCCGGCGACTTCCGCGGCCCGGTTCGGGTTCGACTGGCTGTCCTTGCTGATGATCTCGATGGGGTAGCGCCCATTCGGATTCTCCACACCATCCTTCAGCGCTTCGCGGACGCCCCTGAGGATGAAGTCGTCGACTTCGCCCATCGCCGCGAGCGGGCCTGTGGTCGGCGAAACGTAGCCGACCTTGATCGGGCGCACCGCGGCGCGGGCGCTGGCGAACGGCGCGATTGAGGCGAGCGCCGAAGCTCCCGCGAGCTGCAGCGCGCGCCGGCGGTTCAGATTTCCGAATTCCGTCATGTCGTCCTCCCAGTTTTCGTTTTCTGTTGGAACGTCGACAGCAAACATCGACGCTATCGGGGCGGCGCGCCGCCGCCCAAGATCGAAAGGCCGTTCAGCCGGTAGCGAGATTGAAGGCAAAATCGGCTCCCCAAGCGTTCAGCTCGGTGATCTGCCAGCTCTTCGGCTTCATCGGATAATGTTCGTGCCAGGGCCGTGGCTCGCAGATTCCGAGTTCGGGAATGAACGTGTCCATCTCGGTATAGAGCTCGATCATCACCTTGTCGGGGTCGTGGTGGTAGGCGGCCACGTTGTGGCCGGCGGTGTGCCGCGAAGGACCCCAGAGCAGGTTGACGCCGGCCGCACGCAACGCGTCAGCGGCGGCGGTGTGGCTGGAACTCTCCTTCAGCTCGAAGGCGATATGGTGCACCCGCGATTCCGGAGCCTTCACGATGTTGACGACGTGGTGGTCCCGGTTGCAGGTGAGGAAGTTGGCGATCCCGGCGATGTCGTCGGTGAGCCAGAAGCCGAGAAAGTCCTGGAAGAAGGAGATCAGCTTGTCGCCTTCAGGGCTGATGACAGCGACGTGACCGAGGCGCAGCGGCGACGCGCCGGCTTGTTTGAAGCCGGGAACGGGTGCTTCGATCGCGCTGTAGAACTGGATCAGGGTGCCGCCGGGCGCCTCGACCTCGACCAGCTCGGCGATGCCGGGCTGGCTGTCAGTCTTCACCGTCGCCGGAAGCCCGTGCTCGCGGGCCTCGCGGGCGAACTCGCCGATCGAGATGTGGGGCTTCAGGTGAAAGCCGAGATGAAGCAGCGCTTTCTGCCTGGCCGGGCGCAGAACCAGGTCGTGATGGTTGTAGCCGATCGAGAGATAGAGCGATCCGTCGTCTCCGCGTTGGACCTTGGTCAGGCCCATGGTCTGCAGATAGTGATCCTTGGTCCGCTCGATATCGGGCGTGCCGAGCGCGACGTATCCGAGCTGGAATACTTTCGGATCGAATTTCTTCTGCATGGTCCCCTCCTGTTCAGATGGCTCACGCCCCGCTAAGCGAATGTCAAATCCAGAACCACACCAGAATCCTATATTTGCTAGTGTCCCTATGGTTCTAACATTCGCAAAAGAGCCAGCCGCAAAGTGATGCGAATGCTAGAACCGGGACACTAGTCAGACGACCCGCTGCCGTTGCGACCCGAGAATGCCGGCCTCGAGTTCGATGACGTCACCGCGCTTGAGGAATTGCGGCGGCTTCATGCCAAGCGCCACGCCCTCGGGCGTGCCGGTGACGACGACGTCACCCGGAAGCAGGGTCATGAACTGGCTGAGGTGCGACAGGATTTCGGCCACGGAGAAGATCATGTCGCTGGTATTGCTGCTCTGCCGGACGGCGCCGTTCACGGTGAGCGTGAGCGGGATCGCCTGCGGATCGGGAATCTCGTCGGCAGTCACCAGCAAGGGGCCGAGCGGGCCGAAGGTGTCGAAGCTCTTGCCCTTGACCCATTGGCCGCTGCGATTGGCTTGCCAGTCGCGCTCCGACACGTCGTTGGCGAGGCAATAGCCCGCGACATGCGAAAGCGCGTTGTCGCGACTGACGCGCTGCGCCTTCACGCCAATGACAAAGGCAAGCTCCACCTCCCAGTCCAGCCTCTCGGAGCCGTGGGGCTGCACAACGTCGTCGTTTGGGCCCTGGATGCAGGTGATCGCCTTGTTGAAGACGACCGGGTCCTTGGGAATTGGCATCCCGGCTTCCGCGGCGTGCTTGCGATAGTTGAGGCCGATGGCGACGAACTGGCGCGCGCCGCCGACCGGCGCGCCGATCCGCGTCGCCTCAGGGACGACAGGCATCTTTTCAAGGTCGATGGCGGCAATCGCCCGGAGCTTTTCCGGTGATAGCCAGTCGGGCGTGATGTCGGGAACGAGGAGCGACAGGTCTCGCTTCACTCCCTTGGCGTCAAGCGCACCTGCTCTTTCGGCGCCAACGGCGCCGTGCCGGAACAGCTTCATTGTTTCCTCCGCGGGCTTTCGGTCAGTCGCCATGCCCGTTATGATGTATTTGTTCGATAGCATAAGATTTACGAGTTGAAAATATATTTCTTGCGATATCGCAGATTTTTTGAAACCCTTCGGGATCGAAGTGGAGCGTCGATTCGTGAAACCCCGCTCGTTCGAAAAAGGGCCGGATTCAAGCGAGGCGTTCGCAGAGCCCGGCCAGCTGCAAATGACGACGCATGGGAGCGCGAGCAGTCGACCCACAATGAGCAACAAGACTCAATCCGACCGGATGTTCGAGAAGCTCCGCGCCGAGATCCTCGCGTGCCGGCTCCTTCCCGGCAGCAAGTTACGCATCAACGACATCGCCGAGACCTCGGAGGTCAGTCTCGGGGCTGTTCGCGAAGCGCTCTCGCGACTGGGCGCGGACGGTCTCGTCATCGCAGAGTCGCAGAAGGGCTATCGGGTGGCTCCGCTCTCGGTTGAAGATCTGCGCGATCTCACCGAGGCGCGCGTCGAGATCGAGCGGATCGCATTGTCTCGATCAATCGCCCTGGGCGATCTCGACTGGGAGACAAATCTGGTCGCGGCATGGCATCGGCTGTCGCGAATTTCCGAAGCTGGCGAAGGAGATCCCCATCTCGCGGATCAGTGGGCGCTTGCTCACGGCGCCTTCCATGAGGCCCTGGTGGGCGGCTGCGGTTCGAACAAGCTGCTTCAGATTCGCGGCCAGCTCTACCAGCAGACCGAACGCTATCGCCGCTACTCCGGCGTCGTTGCGCAGGACCGCGATGTCTTCGCCGAGCATCAGGCGATTTTCGACGCCACCATCGCCCGCGACAGCAAGGTCGCCGAGCAGGCGATCGCCGCGCATCTGCGCCTCACCGCCGAGATCATCGTCGCTTCATTCGGACGCGACGGGCAAGTCGAGGCGGCGCGGGTCCAGCAGGTCGGGTAATCCAGTAAATTCAGGTCTTCGCTGGTTCACCCGTCATGCGCGGGCTTGTCTTGACCCGCGCATCCACTCTTTTCGGTAGCTGCGGCAATGTAAAGCGTGGATCGCTCTCGCCGGCGTTGCGTTATTCCCAAGTGCGGCAAGTCGCGTAAACACGACTTGCGGCGTCAAGCCCGGCCATGATGCGGGGGCGCGTCAGCCCGCCGCGAGCTCGATCGCGCCCAGCGCAATCGACGCGTCGGCGAGCACGGTGTCGACCGTCGCCGAACCCGATGCAGGGTGCTCGATCCGCACGCGGTAGGCGCCGGAGCCGGGCGCGAGCCGATCGAACCTGAAATCGCCGAACGCGTCGGTGGTCGCCGATGCGACTGTGGCGCCGTCCTTCGACAGCGTGACAGTCGCGCCCTCGACGCAGTCGGGCAATTCGTTGGTCTTGGCAAACACGCTGCCGGCGATGAAGTGCCTGGTCACGCGGTGCAGGTTGCGATAGAGCACGCGGGGCCTGGTTCCGAGTTCGGGCTTCAGGACTTCCAGTCCCTCTGCCCGGGCCCGAACCTCGATCTCGTCATCGCTGGCCTTCACCGACGATATTGCGCCGGTCGGGCAGACCTGCTGACAGCGCGGCTCCTTCCAGCCCTGATCGAGCAGGTGGGCGTCGAAGATCCAGTTCTGCGGGAGTTGAAGCTCCTCGTTCCAGACCACCGCGCCATACGGGCAGGCGGTGACAATGTCTTTGCGCCCCTTCGCCTTGTCGGGATCGATCACGACGATGCCATCGTCGCGTCGCCGGATCGCGTTCGGTGCGGCCTTGATGCAGGGCGCGTCGGCGCAATGGTTGCACATCCGCGGCAGGTAGGCGGTGTCGACCTGGGAGCCCGAGCCGCGCACCGTGCGCTCGATGCGCAGGACGCCCTGGCCCTGCGCCGGGTGCGGCGCGCTGTAGCCGGGAAAATCGTTGCCGACATATTCGTCCTTGGTCGCGAGCTGGCAGTTGCCGCAGTTCTCGCACAGGGCGACGTCGATGATGAGATGCCACGTGCTCATGTCAGGCGTGCTCCCCGATCCATTTCTCGACCTCGACGAGGCAGGAGTTCGGCGCCATGCTGCTGGTGCCTTTCATCTGCGACCGGCTAGGCGTCAGCACGTTCATGCAGCCGCCGAAGTCGATGGTCTCGCCATTGACGACGCGCGGCTGGTACTCGGCGCTCGATTCGAACGACTTGACCACGCCGGGTGCGAGCGTCGGGGCGACGTCGGCCGCGCACACCACGGCGCCGCGGTCGTTGAAGACCTTGACGAGATCGCGGTGCACGATGTTGCGCCGCCCGGCGTCCTCCGGGTTGATGCGCAGCAGCCAGTAGTAGTGCCCGTCGATCAGCGCGCGATGTTCGGCGAGGTCGTTGGTGAAACTGCCCTTGCCGTCAACGTTGGTGTGGAAGCTGTAGCGCGAGTGGGTTGCGATCATTTGCAAGGGGAAGTTTGCGCTGCGCTCGCTGTTGTGCGGGCCTTCCCACGCCGGAATGTACTTGTTGAGCGGTGGCCGTTCAGGATTGTCCGGGTCGGCGCGCTTGAGGGTCTCCGAGACGAACTCGATCTTGCCGCTCGGCGTCGGCAGGCCCTTGCCGAATTCCTCCGCATATTGCGAGGGCAGCGGCAACGGCTCAAGGACGTCCTTGTGGCGGCCTTCTGCGAACCAGCGCATGTTGACCGGCTCGGGCAGCGTCTCGGGGGGAACGACGAAGTAGCCCTTCCGCACGAAATCCTTCCATGAGATGTGCTTGGCGACATCGGAAGAGTTGAAGACGCGCTTGCACCAGTCGAGCTCGCTGCAGCCCTCCGTGAACATCGATCCGAGGCCGAGGCGGTTGAGGATCTCGGTGAAGATGCGGTAGTCCGACTTCGATTCGCCGCGCGGCTCGATGCATTTGTGCTGCAGCGCGATGACGCGATGATTGACGCCGCCGAATCCGTGCGGCAGGTAGCCGCCGCCCGATCCCCATTCGCCGATGTCGAAGCGTTCCAGCGAGGTGCAGGCCGGCAGGATGATGTCGGCGAACTGGACCTCGCCCTCGTTGAAGATCGACTGGTTGACGACGAACTCGATGCTGTCGTGACGGTAGGCCTCCGCCATGCGCGCCGAATTCGACAGCGTGCTGAACCAGGATCCACCGTAGCGGTAGATCATGTGGATGCGCGAGTAGCCGGGCATCGGATAGCTGAACGGCGCGAACTGCGCCTCGTTCGCGGAGCCGTCCCACAGATAGCCCGAGGCCTTGCCCTCGATGAAGGCGTCGGGAAACTGCTGGCGCGGCACCATCTGGCGGACCGGGTTCATGGTCAGCACATGGGGCATGCGCTGGTAATTGTTGACCGCGTTGGCGTTCCACTGCAGTTCGCCGGAAATGCCGCCGTCGGCGTAGCCCGGGAAATAGAAGCTGCAGTCGATCCCTGCGGCGAATCCAAGATTGCCCATGTTGATGCCGGGCTTGCCCCAACCCTGCATGGCCATCATCAGGATCATCGCGCGCGCCCATTGCGCGCCGGTGGCGCCGCGGCAGGCGCCGCCGAAACCGGTGCCGGAGGTGCCGGGCGAGAGATAGGTCTTCTTGCGCCCCCACTTGCGCGCCAGCGCGCGGACGTCGCGGGCCGGAACCCCGGTCTCGGCCTCCTGCCATTCGGGCGTCTTGGCGACGCCGTCGCTCACGCCGAGCAGATAATCGCGCCATTCCTCGAATCCGGTGGTGCAGCGCGCGACGTAGTCCTTGTCGTAGAGATCCTCCTTGATCCACACATGCATGATCGCCAGCGCCAGCGCCGCGTCGGTGGCCGGACGGATCGGGATCCACTTGCCGCCGAACAGCTGGGCGGTGGGATTGAAATGCGGGTCGATGTGGACGAACTCGATGCCGAGCTGCTTCGCCCACAGGCGGCGCTGCGTGCCTTCGAACCCCATATAGCCGCAGTTGGTGCTCTCCGGGTCGCTCGACCAGAACACCACCATCTCGGCTTCCTTCAGGCAGTCCTCCAGCGTGCCGTAACCGCCGGCGACGCCGATCCGCATCGAGTTGCCGTAGTGATGCTGCGCGCCCCAGTACCAGCCCTCCCAGCTGTCCGGATTGGCGGCCATGCGGGTGAAGCCGATCAGGTTGCCGAACCGCATCAGGGAAGAAAGATAGTAGCCGACATTGCCCCACTGGTGGTGCGAGGACATCGGAATCGTGATCGAGCCCGGGCCGTGGACGCGCTTCTGCCGGTTGATCTCCTTCGCGACGATGTCGAGCGCCTCGTCCCAGCTGATGCGCTCGTAGCCGGAAATGCCGCGGTTCTGCGGATTGCGTGCGCCATCGGGGTCGAAGTCGACGCGGTTCATCGGATAGAGCAGGCGCTTGTCCGAATAGACGACCGACTTCATGGCAAGCGCATGGGGCGCCACGGTGGCGCGCCGCAGCGGGCTGAAGCTCCTGCCCCGTGCGGTGACCGTCCAGCTCGGCGTATCGTCCTCTTCGAAGTCGATCGGGGTGGTGCGGACGATACGGCCGTCGCGGACATAGACGAACAGCGGACCGCCGTTGGTCAGCGTCGTCATCCGCACAGTGCCGTCCTTCTGCGGCGTGCCGAACTGCAGGCTTTGCGCGTTCATCAGGTTGACGAGCTGGGTGAACCAGACCTGCAACTCGCTCGGGCCGGTCATCACCACCTTGAAGTTCTTGGCGCAGTGGACCACCTCGGCCATGTCCGGGTCGGGCTTGAGCAGGGCGAGCGCGGTGTCGATGTCCTTGAAGGCGGTGACCATGTCTGGCGTTGCGTGGATGCCGGCGCGCGACGTCACCTTGCCCTTCGAGAACGTGTAGGAGCGGCCGATGGAGTTATCCATCAGCTTGATCTGCACGACACACGAATGGCGCGCCATTTCGCGGGCGAAGGCTGGATTCTTTTTCGCTGCCCTGCGGAGCATCGGCACGAGGGCGAACAGAATGGTGCGGAGGATCAACGGCTTCACGGGCAGCCTCCATCGGCGCCCGCCGTTCGGCGATTGGTCATGGGCATACCTCCACGGCCGCGCAATCACCCTCCGGCGCCGCGCGAATTTTTTTTATCGATTAATTCGACAAATTCCCATCTATATCGATACTGGCGAACTGGCAAGCCCGTTGTCAGCTTTTATCTCTGGGTCCGCGCCTTCGCCGCGCCCAGATCGATGAGGTTGGTCGCCTCGGCCTGCCGGTCTTCGGACCTCATGACCGCAATCGCCATCTCGGCAGTTCGCGAGAAATGGGCGTTGAGCAGCGCGATGGCCCGCGGCGTATCGCGCGCGACCACGGCCTCCATGATCGCCTGATGCTCGGCGAGGACGTCGCGCACGTGCTCGTTGTCGCGCACCGAGAGATGGCGTGCCCGGTCGGACAGGTCGAACAGGGTCTCATGAAACTCGCGGATCCAGTGCGACGGGCAGGCCGCGATCAGCGCGGTGTGAAAGCGCCGGTGCAGCGTCTCCCATTCCTTGTAGGGCCCACGGCCGGCGAGGTTGTCGTGGCAACGGCGCAGCCTGTGATGAGCAAGGACGATTTCTTCTTCCCAGGCGGCATCGCCGTGAGCGATTGCCTCGCGCACGGCGATCTCGCTGACCCAGCAACGCGTCTGGGCGAGTTCTTCAAGCTGCTCGGGAGTGATCACCGTGACACGGAAGCCGCGCTGCTCGACCTGCTCGACCAGGTGCAGCGCGACCAGCCGGTTCAGGGCCTCGCGCAGTGGGCTGGCGCCGACCTGGTAACGCTCGCGCAGCGCCTCGATCCGCAGCTTCTCGCCGGGCGGGATCGTGCCTTCGAGAATGTCGGTCCGCAGCCGCTCGAACACCGACGTGGTCAGGGTGGTGAGCACACTGCCGTCCGACTGACGCGATGAAGGCCGTCCCATGATGCACCCTTGCTGTTGGCCGACTGACGGCGCCGCGTGAACATTTATCGATTTACTAGCCTCAGGATCGCGAAACGTCAAATGCGAGGCGAAAGCAACTGCACTCCCTGCCTTCGTCGGATGGCACTAAGCTCGCAAAATAATACTGATTCAACAAATGATTGACGCAAGATCGCTGGCCGATTTGAGTCATCGCGCCAGAGATTCATCCAAATTTTTATCGCTGTTATGGTGACAAAGATAATTTTATCGATTAAAAAAGCTCACAACGCTCCAGAGCGGGCAAGGGGAGGATACGGACATGATTTCGATTCAGGACATCGTCTACGCGCGCTATCAGGTGCCGGATCTCGACGCCGCGGCGGCGTTCATGGCGGACTACGGCCTGTTGCCGTCGGTACGGACCGATGACGCGCTCTACCTGCGCGGCTACGGGCCCGGCCACAACATCTACATCGCCGAGCGCGGCGCCGAGGCGCGCAGCATCGGCTTCGCGCTGGCCGCGAAGACCGCCGCCGATCTCGACAAGCTGTCGGCCGAGACCGGGGCGCCGGTTGAGCTCATCAACGAGCCCGGCGGCGGCAAGCGGGTCGTGCTCACCGACCCGTCCGGCTTCCGCGTCGAGGTGGTGCACGGCATCGAGACGCTGGCGCCGGTGCCGACCCGCAGGGTCCTGCCGTTCAATCTCGGCGGCCAGCACCAGCGCCTCAATGAAACGGTGCGTCCCGAGCGCGGACCCGCGCATGTGATGCGGCTCGGGCATGTCGCGCTCTACGTCGCCGATCTCGGCGCGTCGATCGACTTCTACTCACGGCTGCTCGGCATGAAGGTGGCCGATACCTACTACATGGGCGAGGAATCCAACCGCATGGCCGCCTTCCTGCGCTGCGGCCTCGGCGAGGAGTTCACCGACCATCACACGGTGGCCATGGTGCAACTGCCGAAACCCGGCTTCGATCACATCTCGTTCGAGGTGCTCGACTGGGACGATCTGATGCTTGGTCACGACCACATGCGGGGCACCGGCAAATACCGGCACAGCTGGGGGGTCGGCCGGCACATCGACGGCTCCAACCTGTTCGACTACTGGCGCGATCCGTTCGGCGCCAAGGTCGAGCACTACGTCGACGGCGACATCATCAACGACGGCTACCAGATGTCGCACAGCCTGTTCGATCCGACCGACCCGAGCCGGCAGCTGTCGGTGTGGGCGCCGCCGATCGGCACCGACTTCATGTCCTGAACGACAGCGCCTGCCAGACAGGTGCAGGCGCGAAGATTGCGAATTTCGAAGCCGGCGGACGCGCGCGGGCAGGGAAAGATCGTCGGCAACACCCTGATCGACCTCTCGGGACGGGGCCCGCGCTTCGCGCGCGGCCCCGGAGGGACGAAGTGGGTGACGCGCCGCCTAGAACCTCACTTGATGCGCGCCTTTCAGGGCGAGCCGTGCCCGTGCCTCGTCGGGCGTCGCGACCTCGAAACTCAATTCCTCCAGCAGCCGCCGGATCTTCGCCACCTGGTCGGCGTTGGATTTCGCAAGCTCGCCGCGGCCGAGATTGAGGCTGTCCTCCAGCCCGACGCGGACGTTGCCGCCGATCAGGGCGTTGTGGACGCACATCGGCATCTGGTGCCGCCCCGCCGCCAGCACCGACCATTCGACGTCGTTGCCGAACAGGCGCTGCGCGGTGCGGATCATGAGCAGCAGGTTGTCGACCTCGGCGCCGACACCGCCGAGGATGCCGAGAATGAATTGCAGGAACAGCGGACCGTCATAGAGCTTCTGCTCGATCATGTAGGCCAGGTTGTAGATATGGCCGAGGTCGTAGCACTCGAACTCGAAGCGCACGCCGTGCTCCTGGCCGAGCCGCTTCACAATGGTCTCGATGTTGGAGAAGGAATTCTCGAAATAGGAGTTCTTGCCGCCCTCGAGGAACGGCCTTTCCCAGTCGAACTTGTAGTCCTTGATGCGCCGGGCGCCGGCGAACAGCCCGTTGTTGATCGAGCCCATGTTCAGCGAGGTCATCTCCGGGCTGGCGCGCTCCGCCGCCGCGAGCCGCTCGCCGAGGCTCATGCCCGGGCCCCCGCCGGTGGTGATGTTCAGCACCGCGCCGGTCTGCTGCTTGATGCGAGGCAGGAACTGCATGAACACCTCCGGATCCGCGGTCGGCCGGCCGTCCTTCGGATCACGCGCGTGCAGGTGAATGATCGAGGCGCCGGCTTCCGCCGCTGCGACCGATTCCGCGACGATCTCGTCGGGCGTGATTGGCAGGTAGGGCGACATCGAGGGAGTGTGCAGCGATCCCGTGATCGCGCAGGTGATGATTACGCTGTTGCGCGCCATGGTGTTTCCTCTTTTCGAAATTTCCGCGTCAGTCGGATTTGCCGACCCTGGCGTCCGCGCCGGGACGCGCGCCGCCGCCGCGCCGGGAGGCCGTGCCCGGCGGCACATCGGCAAACGGTGCGTCGGAGGCGAGCAGGATATCGGCGGTGCGCTGCAGGTGGGTGGCCAGCGCCTCGCAGGCGCGCTCCGTCTCGCGGGCGAGAGTGAGCTCGAGAATCTCGCGGTGCTCCTCGTCGACGCGGCGCTCGACGCGGGTATAGGGCAGCAGCATGCGGCGATAGCGTTCGGCCTGGAGGAACAGTTGATCGCGCAGCCGCAGCCACCACACGCTGTCGCAGGCCGCGATCAGATCGTCATGAAAGCGTGAATGCAGGCGCGTCCAGTCGGGATTGATCCTGTCGGGTTCGACATGGGCCGGAGTGCGCGATAGCTGATGCCAGGTGTCGAGCAGGCGCCCTTCCCATTCCAGATTGCCGCGCATGATCGAGGAGCGCAGGCACCGCATCTCGATGTCGATACGCACTTGCGTGAGGTCGATGAGATCGGCGGCCGAGATCGGCGCCACCGAGAAGCCGCGCTGCGGCTCCGCCACCACAAGCCGGTCCGAGGTTAGCCGCGACAGCGCCTCGCGCACCGCGCCGAGACTGACGCCGAAGCGCTGGGCGAGCTGATCGATCAGCAGTTTGGAGCCAGGCGTATGAACGCCGTCCAGCAGCTCGCGCTTCAGCTCCTCATAGGTCTCGGTGGTGCGACTTGCCGGTGCCACGTTGTTTCTCCCTACCGATACTTCATATCAGAAAAATAGATATAATCAAGAAAATAGATTTTACTATACAAGTCTATTTTTTCCTTCTATGGACTCCCGAAACAGGAGGAAACGGGATGCGATTTCGCGCGATCGAGACCGGTGTTCGGGAAGGAATAGCCGGCAGCCGCGACGGCAAGAGCTGGCGCGTGCTCTATCAGGGCGACGACGGATTTCCGGGCTTGCCCGACGATTTTATTCAACGCGGTCCGGCGGCAATCGACGCCGCTGCGAGTGCGCTCGATCGCGGCGCACCTGTCGCCGATATCGACCAGCTCCGTTGCCTTCCGCCGTTCCGCCGCGCAGGCAAGATCCTGTGCGTCGGCCTGAACTTCGCCGCCCACATCAAGGAGTCCGGGATGCCGACGCCGGACTACCCGACGGTGTTCGCGCGCTTTGGCAGTGGCCTGGTCGGTCACGGCCAGCCGCTGGTCCGCCCGCGCTCGTCCGATCAGTTCGACTACGAGTCGGAGCTTGCCTTTATCATTGGACGCCGCGCGCGACACGTGAGCGAAGATCGCGCGCTCGACTTTGTGGCCGGTTATTCGATCTTCAACGACGGCTCGATCCGCGACGTCCAGCTTCGAACGCCGCAATGGACCATCGGCAAGAATTTCGACGGCACCGGAGGCTTCGGGCCGGATTTCGTCACCGCCGACGAATTGCCCCCCGGCTGCGAGGGCCTGCGCATGCAGGGCCGCCACAACGGCGCCCTGGTGCAGGACACCTCGCTTTCCGACATGATCTTCGGAGTGAAGAAACTGGTCGCGATCCTGTCAGCGGCGATGACGCTCGAGCCGGGCGACGTGATCGCGACCGGAACGCCCTCCGGCGTGGGCTTAAGCTTCAAGCCGCCGCGCTTCCTCAAGCCGGGCGATACTTTCGAAATCGAGATCGAGCGGATTGGCATGCTCCGCAATCCGGTGATTGCGGAGGCCTGACCGCCGCGCGCGGCGGCGCGACAACACAAGCTTTAAGGGAGGTAGCATTGGGTTATCTGATTCAGCAGATGGGGCACGTGGTGATCTCCTCGCCCGATCCCTTGGGGGCGGCGAAGGACCTGCAGGAGACGGTTGGCCTGCGAATCACCGAGCAGGATGGCGAAACCGTCTATCTCTCCAGCAACGACCGTCATCACGAGGTTACCTACGTGCGCGGCAGCGGCACAGCGGTGGCGCTGGGCCTCGAGGCAGTGTCGGCGGAAGCGGTCGACGAGGTCTATCGTCGGGCGAAGTCCGATGGCCTGGAAGTCCTTTCCGACAAGCCGATCGGCAAGTATTACGCGCGCGCCATCACCATCGTCGCGCCGGGCGGCGCGCTGTTCGAAATCCACACTCCGATCGCGCGCAACCAGGCCGCGCGCTACTCCGGCGGCAGCGTGCGGCCGCGCCGCATCGAGCACATCAACGCCTTCTCGCCCGACACCGCCGCCTTCGGGGCGTTCTGCGAAAAGACGCTTGGATTGAGGCTGTCTGACCGCACCGCGGATGACGGCTTCCGCTGGTACCGCGCGGCTGACGGCTACCACCACACCGTCGCCATGGGGCCGGGCGCCAGCGCGCTGCACCACTACGCCTTCGACCATCACTGCTTCGAAGATCTGTCGCGGATCGCCGACAACCTCGCGCTCAAGGACCGCGCGCTGGTGTGGGGCCCGGGCCGTCACGGTGCCGGCGACAACATCTTCACCTACTATGCCGATCCGCACGGCTGCATCGTCGAGAACTCGATCGAGATGGCGCGCATCGACTGCGATGCCACGTATGAGCCACGCAGCTGGGATATCAGCGAAGGTCTCAACGGGCGCTGGGTCAACATGTGGGGAACGCCGCCGACGCCGGGCTTCCTGGTGCCGGGAATCGCGTTCGGGCGCTGATCGGTGTCGCCAAGCCTCCGCAAGAGGGGCTGGAGGTCGAGACAATCTTGAAGGAGGGAGCGGCGGATGCGCCAGTTCGATGTCATCGTGATCGGATACGGACCGACCGGAAAGGTGCTCGCGCGCCTGTTGAGCGACGCCGGCCACAGCGTCGCGATCGTCGAGCGCTGGCCTGCGGCCTATCCGCTGCCGCGCGCGGTCGGCTACGATCACGAGATCAAGCGGATGTTTCACGCGCTTGGTGTGGCGCCGGCGGTCGAGGCGATCTCGCGTCCGATGAACCACTACGTCTGGTACAACGCCGACTGGAAAGTGCTGATCGATCTCGACGAGACGCGGGAATCGATCTCCGGCGGCCGCACCGGCTATCTGTTCAATCAGCCGGACCTGGAGCGGGTGCTTGAACGCGACCTCGAGGGCCGCCAAGGCGTTACGCTGTTTCTCAGTCATGAGGCCGTGGCCCTCGAACAGTCCGCCGATGGCGTGCGCGTCGAGATCGCGCCGTTCGACTCCGAGACCCGCCGCGCCGACGCCGGGCGCAAGACCGCCATTGGCGCCAAGTACGTCGTTGGTTGCGACGGCGCCAACAGCCTGGTGCGACAGACCATGGGCTCGACGCTGTTCGATCACGGCTTCGACGCGCAATGGCTGGTGGTCGACGTGCGTCCGCGCGACGGCTCGGACTTGCCGATCCCCGACGCCGCGCAATGGTGCAACCCGGAGCGCCCGACCACGATCGTGCCGAGCGGAGTCGCCAATCGCCGCTGGGAATTCATGATCAAGCCCGGCGAGAAGGCCGAGGAGTTCGCCCGCGAAGACAAGGTCTGGGAATTGCTGTCGCGCTGGATGAAGCCGAGCGACGGCGTGCTGGTCCGCCACGCGGTCTATCGCTTTCGGTCGCTGCTGGCGCGGGGCTGGCGCAAGGGCCGGCTGCTGATCGCCGGCGACGCCGCGCATCTGATGCCGCCCTTCATGGGGCAGGGCATGTGCTCGGGGTTGCGCGACGCCTGGAACCTGGGATGGAAGCTCGACCGCGTGCTCTCCGGCGCTTCGAACGCGCGTCTGCTGGACGACTACGAGCCGGAACGCGCGCCACATGTCGACGGCTATATCCGCATTTCGATGGAGATGGGCAAGATCGTCTGCGTCCCGGACCTTGAGGCGGCGCGGGCGCGCGATGCCGCCTTCTTCAGCGGCAACGTTCCGCCGCCGCCGCCGTTTCCCGGAATTTCTGCTGGGCTCATCGCGACCGACGCCGCGGGAAAGCCGGAAGGATGTGCCGGACAGCTGCTGCCCCATGACGAACTGGAAAGGGATAGCGTGAGGACGCGGCTCGACACGCTCACGGGGCGCAACTTCGTTCTCGTCACGCAAGCCGGGGCGCTCGATCCCGAAGCCGCCACTCTCGCCGATCGGCTCGGCGTCCGCACCGTCGCGATCGGACGCGGCGGATATTGCGACGTCAGCGGGCGCCTGAGCGGCTGTCTCGCCGCCAACAACGCGATTGCGGTTCTGGCACGGCCCGACTTCTACGCCTTTGGTTCGGCAGCCACCTCGCGCGGCGTTGTCGACCTCCTCACGAAGCTGTCCGCGCGGCTCGCCGCCTAGGCCGATCGCCCGGGCGGCATGACACAACGAAAATCGGCCTGCTGTCGTGGCAGGGCCGAAACAAGGGGAGTGAAACATGTCTGATGTCAATTCCTGGGGCGCGCGCGTCGCGCTTGTGACCGGCCATATGGCCGGAATGATCGACCAGCCGGCGCTCCCGGTCTGGGTGGGCATTCTGATCGCCGGCTTCGGCTTCGCGCCGGCGCAGGCGGGCGGCCTCGCAACGCTGTTCCTGTTCGGCATCGTCGTGTCGAGCGTGGTGCTGTCGCCGTTCTTCCACCGCTTGCCCGGCCGCTGGATCGCGGCCATCGGCTTCGGCGTCAGCGCTGCCGCCTTCTACGCGATGATCGGCTTCCACGATTTTGGGCCGCTGGCGATCGGGCACTTCGTCGCCGGCTTCGCCACCGGCCTCGCGCTGTCCTTCACCCACGGCACCATGGGGCGCTCCGCCAACCCGCACCGGATCTTCGCCATGGGCGGGCTGATGCTCGGGATCTTCGCGGTGGTGTTCCTCGGTGGATCGCCGTCGGTGATCGCCAGGTTTGGACCGCCGACGATTTTCACGCTGTTTGCGATAATTATGGGAGTGGCATGCGTCGTCACCATCTTCCTGTTCCCCGGCGTGTCCACCAACGAGGACGTGGTGGAAGACACCACCAAGTTCAGCAGGCGGGCGTGGCTGGTGATCTTCGGCATCATGCTGATGGCGCTCAACCAGGCGATGATCTTCAGCTTCCTGGAGCGGATGGGCGCCGATCGCGGGCTCGACCGCGAGACCATCCAGGGTGTGCTGATCACACTCGGCCTGATCGCGATCACGCCGGCCGCGCTCGCTGCGGTGCTCGAGAAGCGGCTCTCGGCGATCAAGGTCGGGATCGGCGGCGCCGTCGTCCAGGGACTGCTCGCCCTGGCCATCTCGTGCACGAGCGGGTTCTGGCCCTATGCCGTCGGCGCGGTGTTCTTCCCGTTCGTGATGCTGTTCACGCACACCTTCATCTTCGGTCACCTGGCGCGGATCGAGCCCACTGGCCGTGCGGTCGCCGCGACCCCGGCCATGATCATGTCCGGCTCGACCATTGCGCCGCTGTTCGGCGGGGTGCTGGTGCAGGCGATCGGCTATCCGGCGCTGGGCGTGGCCGCGATGATCTTCAGCCTGCTCGGCGCGGCGCTCTACGCCGCGTCGCGCAAATACGAGAGCGCCGATGCCGGCGTGCTGGTCCAGGCGAGCGTGGCGCGCTGAAAGCGCCCGGCTTGCGCGCGACGCCGCGCAAGCCGCTTCGTCTTGCAACAGCAAGGCGGCTCACCTTCGCTCCGCGAGGGTTGCGGGCGTGCTCCGCATCGCTTCCTTGCGCCATTGTCCCGGGGCGATGTCGAACTCGCGCTTGAACGCGCGGATCAGCGCGCTCTCGGATTGATAGCCGACAGCGACGGCGATCTCGGACAGTGGCGCCTGCGACGTCTCCAGAAGCTGTTTGGCGTGATCGAGCCGGATGCGTGTCAGCGTCTCCAGTGGCGGCGCACCGAAGATGGTGCGAAACCGCTCGAAAAACGCCGAGCGGCTGAGGCCGGCGGCGTCCGCAAGCTTCTCCACCGTCCACGCCGCCGCGGGTGCCGCGAAATAGGCCGACCAGGCGCGCAGGATGTGTGCGTCATGGCGAATGGCCTCGGGTGCCTGCCCCATGCGGACGACTCCGGCCTGCACGCGGCGCAGCAGCTGCAGCATGATGATCTCGCAAAGCCGGCGCACGACCTCCATGTCGACCGCGTCGCGCGCCAGTTCGAGCCGGGCCGCTTCCACCATCAGCCGGAGCATCGACGCGATTGGCTGCTCTTGCGCGGCAATGAAGACAATGCCTTCCGGCAGGTTGGCGATGTAGGCGTGGCGCCGTGGAATGCTGCTCGTGAGCAAGAGCGCGCCATCGTTGCCTGTGGCCTTGATGGACATCGCGGCGCCCTTCTCGATTCCCAGCGAGTCGCCTTCGCGCAGGGCGGTTGGCGCATTGCCCGCGCGTTCGACCGACACTGATCCGCGGAAGGCGAAAAGAAAGAATGCGCGGTCCGGCCGTGCGACGGCGACAGGCTTGGCGGGCCCGATCGCGATGAACTCCGCCTCCACGTCGTCGAAGCGCAGGCCCGGAGCGCGCAGGAAACGAGCATGATCGCCGGACTGTTGGTCGGTCAACGCGTACTCCCGGTCAATGACGGCTCGAAGTGCCGCGCTTATGGTTTTGCAGCGTGCTGAGCGGAGGAACATCCGACAG
>JBKQQE010000043.1:0-5996 GCA_052326245.1 Xanthobacteraceae bacterium
GCGCGGCTGACGCTGGATCGCCTCGCGGTCGGCGGCCTGGTGGAGCGCTCGGTCCCGGCGCTCGTGGTGCCGCGCGGATCGATGAAGACCAACCTGCTCGGCATGAGCTTCCTCGATCGGCTGGAAAGCTTCGAAGTCAGCGCCGACCGCCTGCTGCTGCGCGGCTATCCATGACGCGCAGCGACGTCTCCAATGCAGGAATCGGATCCTAGGCTGCCACGGCGGCAGCGACGGGGTCCCGCACGAGCGCGAGCGCGTCGCGCAGCACCTCGACGCCAGCGCCCGGGCGGGTGCCGTGTTCGGCAAGATGTCGCCGGAAGGCGCGCGCGCCGGGCACGCCGTGAAAGGCGCCAACCAGGTGGCGCGTGATGGCATGCAGGCGAGCGCCCCGCGCCATCTGCGCTTCCGCATAGGGCATCAAAGCGGCGATCGCTGCCTTCATGTCGGCGTGCGGCGCGATCTCGCCGAACAGCTCCGGGTCGACCGCCAGCAGCCGCCAGGGATCGTGATAGGCGGCACGTCCCAGCATCACGCCGTCGACATGATCGAGGTGGCGCTTCGCCTCGGCGACACTGCCGATCCCGCCATTGATGATCACGGGCACCTTCGGCAGCGCCGCCCTCAAACGGTAGACCCGCTCGTAATCGAGCGGCGGAACGTCGCGATTTTCCTTCGGCGACAGCACGTTCAGCCAGGCCTTGCGCGCGTGCACGACCAGCGCGTCGGCACCGGCGTCGACCACCGCGCGCGCCAGCGTATCGAGCGCCACTTCGGGATCCTGATCGTCGATGCCGATCCGGCACTTCACGGTGACCGGGATCGCCACAGTGCGCTTCATCGCCGCAACGCAGGCGGCGACGAGGCGCGGTTCGGCCATCAGGCAGGCCCCGAACCGTCCCTCCTGGACCCGGTCGGAAGGGCATCCGACGTTGAGATTGATTTCGTCGTAGCCGAAATCGGCGCCGATCCGGGCGCTTTCCGCGAGCGCCGCCGGATCCGAGCCGCCCACCTGCAGCGCCACGGGATGCTCGCTCGGATCGAACCCGAGCAGGCGCTGGCGATCACCGTGCAGAATCGCCCCGGTGGTCAGCATCTCGGTATAGAGCCGCGCGCGGCGGGTCAGCAGACGGTGGAAGACGCGGCAATGCCGGTCGGTCCAGTCCATCATCGGCGCGACGGAGAAGAGATAGTCTTGCGATTCCAATAGTTTACCCTACCGTCTCAGCGGCGGCACTGACGCCTGCACGCCAAACCAGCCGACATGACGCATCTCTGTACCCTCTTCGGGCGTCGTCGCGAAGAGCCCGCGGCGATGCTGAATCGAATGTCAAATCCACTCCACTAGTGCGGCCTGCAACCTTTACCCCTGCTCGTTCGTTAAAAGGGGTTGATCACGCGCAACAGGAGGATGGCCTCCATGAAGACAGTCCTGACTCTGGCGGCCGCGGCGACCGTCGCCACGGCAGCTGCGTTGACGCCCGCCCCGGCCCACGCGCGCGGTGGCGCATTCATCGGAGGATTGGCCGCGGGCGCCGTGTTTGGCGGTCTCGCGGCAGGCGCCTTCGGTCCTTACGGATACTATAGTCCCTACGGATACTACGGCCCGGGCTACGGCTACTATGGGTATGGCCCCGCATATTATGGCTATGGCCCGGCCTATTACGGTCCGGCATACCGGCCCTATGCCTATTACGGCGGGCCGGGGTATTCGCGGTACTATTACCGCTGGCATCGGCCGTACGGGTATTGGTAGCCCGGGGGTTGCGTGACAGTTCGCTCAATCGATCGCAACGCGCACGCGTGGAATTGATGCCGTGTGCGACCGAGCCGTTGCACAGCGTCATTCCGCCGGAGACACTCGCGGCATCATGTCGTCGATCTCGCCATAGGCGTCCGGAAAATCGGCGATGCTGTGGCAGACAAGACCTGGAGTCGGCACCACCCGGCTCTGATAACTGCCATCGCCCAGCAGGCTGTGTTCGACGAAGCCGACAAATCGCTCTCCCACCGTCACCTGATGGCTGGCGGGGACCACGAAGGCTGTCGCGGGCGCCCAGTAGTGATGAATCCCCTCCAGCACGGCATCGCGGGATTGATGGACGTGGCCGGAGGCCACGATTTTTGGCTGGCGCTGCCCCAGCGCCGAAAACAATCTGGCGCGGGCCGCGGGATTGACATAGCGGCCGCCGACGTCCTGTTCGTGACGTGACGCCAGGTAGAGCGGCTTGTGAATGAACAGCAGGATCGAGCGATTGCTGGATCCCGCCGCGGCGTCGGCCAGAAAGGCGAACTGCGCGTTGGAGGCTTCCATGGCACCGGCCATCACCAGCGCGTTCAGTCCGATCACGCGCCAGCCGGGAACGTCATGGGTCCACCAGTCGTCGCCGAACACCGACAGGAAGCGGTTGCGACGCTCGTCGGTCACGCCGTGCGCTTGCGCGCATTCCTGGTTGTCGCCGATGTCGTGATTGCCGGCGATCACGCGGTAGTCCAGCCCGATCGCATCGTGCAACTTCTTTGCCGCGACCAGATCGTCGATATTGTCCGTGCCGTTCAGGGACACGTCACCGGTGTTCACGACCAGATCGTACTTCTCGGCCCTGAGCAGTTCGGCAACACGTTCGAAGTTCGGAATGAAGAACGGCTTTTCGCCGGACAGGTGAGTATCCGAGATCTGGGCGATGCGGAAGGTCATGGTTCAAATCGCCACCAGCGATAGCCGACCTTGGAACGATACGCGGCATGACCGCCATTCGACAAATGACTTTGCCGAATGGATGATCATGAACCTGCAGCATCAATGCGATGCGAGCCTAGGCCGCTATCCCGAGAACCGCGCCCGGGTCGAGCTACCGTCGTTACGGTCATCCGCATTGCGCGCGCGCTCAATCAGCGCCCTGCCGCGCTGAGGCCAGCCTTCCGGGTATCATGACACTTCAGGCTTGGACCCTGCCCGACCTCCGCCTGCCCCCGCGTGACAAAACCATGACGATTATTTGACAACCTCCGCCAAAGTCCTAGTTTCACTCAAAGATTCTCGAAACTGCGTCGCGACGGCAGGCAGGTCGCGCGCGGGGAAAGGGTGGGATGGGCGCACGGGTTCTGGCGATCGCGAACCGCAAAGGCGGTACCGGCAAGTCCACGGTGGCGGTCAATCTCGCCGCGGAACTGGGCGCGCGGGGCTATCGGGTCTTGGTGGTGGATCTCGATCCGCAGGGCCATGCCGGGCTCGGCTACGGCATCTTCGCCGGCGACGAGGCCAGCTCCATTCACGCCGTATTCCGCAGCTCGCGCCCCGATCTGCGCGCCAGCATTCGCGCGACCGGCGAACCGGGCGTCGACGTGATCGCCGCCGACCGCAATTTCGACGGCCAGACCGGGCTGGTGGATCCGCGCTGCCTCGCCCGCGCCTTCGATCCCCTAAAGCCGGATTATGACGTCGTTCTTCTCGACTCGCCGCCGGTCGCCGCCAACATCATCGTCTGCGCCCTGCTCGCCGCCGACGGCGTGGTGGTACCCACCGCGCTGGATTATCTCTCGCTCGACGGCGTGCAGCAGTTCATCCGCTCCTATCACCACGTCGTGCACAGCCTGGGGGCGGCGCTATTGGGGCTCGCGATCGCGCCGATGAAGGTCGACCTGCGCGCCAACATGCAGCGGGCGCTGCTGGCCAGGCTGTCGCAGGGATTCGGCAGCCATCAGGTGCTGCGCGGCATCTATACAGACGTCGGCGTCGCGGAAGCCTTCCACCACCGCGTGCCGCTGCGCCGCTACCGCGCCCATTCCCGCGCGGTCGAGGATTTCCGCGTCATGGCCGACGACGTGGAACGGCGTTTCAATCTGCATTAGAGCATGATGAGATTAGATTCGATCACCTATCCCGTCGTCCTGAGAGTCTGACTCACACTGCGGCCAGCAAAATCAGGGGGTTTGGAGTCGCCTCGCGAAGGTATCGGATTCCGCAACACCAGAACGTGCCCTAATTTAGGGGCTCTTTTGATGTGGTGGCCTCATTCATCCATTGGATGCAGTTTGATAACTCATTGAAAGGACTCAACTTCATTTTCGGTCAGGCTCTGAGGTGGCCGCGCGTGGCGCGGCCCTCGAAGGACGACAGCCAATTCTTCAAGGATCTGGCCGTTCATCCTTCGAGGCTCGCTTCACAAGTCGGGTTTACCCGACTTGTGACACTTCAGGACAACGCAACTCGGCGGGAGCCGAGTTGCTATGCGCACCTTGGATGACGGAAATGACTTGATCTCAATTCATCGCGTTCTAGCCCGCCGCGCCAGCGGCTTCCGTTGTCCCGCGTGCGCGCGGTTCAGGCGCGCGACGGCGACAGCCGGAACTCGACCACCTCGCGGGCGTCCGCGAGGTCGCCGGCCAGGTTCTGCGATTGGCAAACGCCGTGGGCCTGCAGCACGAGGTCATACTGGTAGCGCTGCTTGGTCTCGCAGTAGTTGAACGACCAGTCGATCACGTCGAAGCCGTGCGCCCCCATGCGCTTGCGAATTTCGTCCGTGGTCGGCACCCGGTTGTGCGGGTAGACCAGCGTCAGATTCAACGTGGTCTGGTGCGGTAGCGCTTTCTCGAGGCCGCCAAGGCCGGTCATCGCCGCCACCGTGAGCAGCGTCGCGCAGATCGCCGCGCCATAGAAGCCGATGCCAATGGTGACCCCGATTGCCGCCGTCATCCAGATCGACGCGGCCGTGGACAGGCCGCGAATGGTGAAGCCGTCCTTCATGATCACGCCCGCGCCGAGAAAGCCGATGCCCGTCATGATGCCCTGGATCGCGCGAGTCGGGTCGGCCGCCGCCGGCGCCGCCGACAAGCCGCCATACCACTGTCCCGGATAGGCGTTGATCACCGTCAGCATCGTCGAGGCGACGCAGACCATGGTGTAGGTGCGCATCCCGGCGGCGCGGCCGTGATAGGTGCGCTCGTAGCCGAGCAGCAGGCCGACCGCGGCCGCCCCGAACAGGTGAAGCATCAGAAGCCCGTTGATCATCAACGCGGACTCCGACCAATACGCGGCCAGCACGTTCATAGCGTCACCCCGTCGGCTCGTTCTTCATTCTTGAAGGCCCGCTGTCGCGTTGCCTCGAGATACCGGGCTCAGCTTTCGCCTGGCGCGTGAAGTCCGCGTTAAGGTTGCGACGGCCAACGCGCGTCGCGCCGCACTCAGTGACAACAAGGTTATGGAATCGTCTCCGTGGCCGGCACGCTGCTGGGATTGGCTCGCATTCCTGCCGGCAGCACAAGCCGGAAACTACGGTGATACCTCGCTCGTCGTCGCGAGTACCTCCAGCGCCCGCGCCGCGACCGCATCGGTCTGCCGCCCGGCGTCGAGCCGGGTCCAGCCGAGCGTGCCGATGTCGTGGCCAAGCTGCGCGCGCACGATGTCCGGCGTGGCGTCGGAGGCGTCGCCAAAGCGGCTGGCGACCCGGCTGAGCAGGGTTTCGGCCGGCGCCTGCAGCCACAGCCCGGTGAACGGCACGCCCGCCGCCCGCGCCACCTGTTCGATCCGGGCGCGGTCCTGCGGCCGGTCGAACACCGCCTCCACGATCGCCGCGGTGCCGGCCCCGACGACGCCCGCCGCGGTCGCGGCGGCCTGCGTGTAGACCTGTTCGGAGACTTGGCTCGCATAGGCCGCCTCGGGCAGCTTCGTCTCCGCGCTGACGTCGAACAGCGCCTTGCGGAGACGATCGGAGGCGATCACGCGGGCGCCCGGCGCCACGCCGATGCGGGCAGCGATCGCCGCCGCCAGCGTCGACTTCCCGGTGCCGGAAAAACCGCCGATCGCGACCAGCCTTGCCGGCGCCGGTGCCAGCAGCTCGCGCGCCAGCCGCAGATAGTCGCGCGCGGCGGTGAGCGCGTCGGCGCTGCCGGTCCCGTGCATCGACTTGGCCTGGGTCGCCGTCACATTGGCGCGCACCGCGGCGCGCAGGCTCATGAACAGCGGCAGCAGCGGCAGGCCGTCGGTCTCGTCGGCATGG
>JBKQQE010000044.1:0-9704 GCA_052326245.1 Xanthobacteraceae bacterium
ATGGGCGATCGGGGTCTCCGGCTGGATGCCGTGGCCCAGGTTGAAGATCAGGCGGCCGGCGGCGAAATTCGCCAGCACGTCGTCGATCGCCACATCCAGCGCGGCGCCGCCCGCAATCAGCGCCAGCGGATCGAGATTGCCCTGCACCGCGACGCGGGTCTGCACCTGTTCGCGGATCAGCGCCGGCGCGGCGGTCCAGTCGATCGACACCGCATCGACGCCGGTGCGCGCGATATAGTCCGGCAGCAGGGCGCCGGCGCCGCGCGGAAAGCCGATGATCTTTGCGTCCGGCACCTTGGCGCGAATGCCCTCGACGATGCGGCGTGTCGGCTCGGCCGACCAGCGCAGGAATTCGCGCGGCGGCAGCACGCCGGCCCAGGTGTCGAAGATCTGCAGCACGTCGGCGCCGGCGGCGAGCTGCCCCAGCAGGTAGGTGATCGAATTCTCCACCAGAGTGTCGATGATCCGCGCGAACGCGTCGGGATGACGATAGGCCATCAACCGCGCCGGCGCCTGGTCGGGCGTGCCTTGCCCCGCCACCATGTAGGTGGCAACCGTCCAGGGCGCGCCGCAAAATCCGATCAGCGCCACCGTCGGCGCCAGCGCCTTGCGCACCTGGCGCAGCGCCTCGAACACCGGCTCCAGTCTTGCGAAGTCCGCCTGGCGCGACAGCGTCGCGATCTTGTCGGGACTGTCGAGCGGATCGAGCCGCGGTCCTTCGCCGACCTCGAAGCGGACGCTGCGGCCGAGCGCATGCGGCAGCACCAGAATGTCGGAGAAGATGATGGCGGCGTCGAAGGCGAAGCGCCGGATCGGCTGCAGGGTGACTTCGGCGGCGAGGTCCGGCGTGTAGCAGAGATCGAGAAACGAGCCGGCGCGGGCGCGAACCTCGCGGTATTCCGGCAAATAGCGCCCGGCCTGCCGCATCATCCACAGCGGCGGCACTGGCTGCCGGCGTCCTGCCAGCACTTCGACGAAAGGTTTGACGGCTGGATTTTGGGCCAAGCGACGGATCCGCGTTGAGAAATGGGGGGCGAGATCGCTCCTGATACACCGCCGGGGCCGGCTTGGCCACGGCTGATGGCGGCTCAGCGCCGCGCGGCCGAGGCACCGGCGCGTTCGCCCCGCGACGCCGCGCCGGCCGCGGTCAGTGCGAAGCCGGCGACGCGCACGATGCGCTCGATGATGGCGTCGACATCGTCGAGGTCGCAGAGATCGTTGGACAGCTTGCGCAAGCGCTCGCTGTCGGTGATGGTTTGCCGGATCATCGCCAGGGCAAAGTGCAGGCCCCAATAGATGTCGACCTCGTCGCGTTCCGGGAGCGCGCGGCGCAGCGCGTCGGCGAAGCGCCGCAGGTGGCTGATGTCGCGTTCGACGATCTTGCGGATCGGCGGCACGGTCTCGACCGAGGCGCGGGTCATGAACCGCGCCGCGGCGGAGCGCTGGCGGTCGGCGCCGAGACACCAGCGGATCGACGGCCCGGCGAGGGCGCGCAGGATGGCCTCCGGCTCGGCGCGGCCGCCGCCCGCGCTCTCGGCGGCCTTGAGTTCGGCGAAACGCTCGCGGTTCAACGCGGTGGCGCGGCTGAGGAACAGCTCCGCCAGCAGGTCATCCTTGGAGCCGAAATGATAATTGACGGCAGCCAGGTTGACGCCGGCCGCGGCGACGATGTCGCGCAGGCTGACTTCGCCGAAGCTGCGCTCGGCGTAGAGCTGTTCGGCGGCGGTCAGGATCGCGGACCTGGTCAGGTCGGTGGACATCGGCGGCCATTCCTGCGCGGCAGGCGAATATTTGCAAGCTGGTGGAGTGGATTTGACATTCGCTACTCACCTCACCGCGCGCACGCGAAGCGAATGCCAAATCCAGAACTCCACTTGCCACTTATACTTGCTAGTGGTCCATCGGTTCTGACATTCGCAAACGAGCAAGCTGCGACGGGATGCGAATGTTGGAACCGAACCACTAGATCCGGCATTTTCCCGCCGGCGCGGTCGGCGATTGCAATTCAAACTATTGTATGAAACTATCGTTTGAGGGGCCCCGCTGTCAATGCGCGGGCCGGAAACGGCCCCAATCGGGGCCGTTGCACCGAACGGCGGCAACGTTCTGCAGCCTAGTTCCGCGGCGCGGAATGCAAGCAAGGGCCTTGCAGGGGCGGCGCGGCAGGCAGACACTGACGTCAAAATTGAACACGAACGGGAGGATCGTCTGATGGATTTTTCAATGTCGGATCGCCAGCGGGAATGGCTCGAGCGGGTGACGACCTTCATGAACAAGCATGTTCGCCCCGCAGTGAAGGCCTACAAGGAGCAGGACGCCGCCGGCGACCGCTGGAAAGTCATTCCGGTGCTCGAGGACCTGAAGAAGAAGGCCCGGGCGGAAGGCCTCTGGAACATGTTCATGCCGCCGTCCTCCCACGAGGACGACGAGTTCCGTGGCGCCGGCCTGACCAACCTCGAATATGCGCTGCTGGCCGAGCAGATGGGCCACATCGGCTTCGCGTCCGAAGTGTTCAACTGCTCCGCGCCGGATACCGGCAACATGGAAGTGCTGATGCGCTACGCCTCCAAGGAGCAGAAGCGGCAGTGGCTGCGCCCCTTGATGGACGGCGAGATCCGCTCGGCCTTCCTGATGACCGAGCCGGCGGTGGCCTCCTCGGACGCCACCAACATCGAGACCCGGATCGAGCGCGACGGCGATCATTACGTCATCAACGGCCGCAAGTGGTGGTCGTCGGGTGTCGGTGACCCGCGCTGCAAGATCGCGATCCTGATGGGCAAGACCGATTTCAAGGCCGCCAAGCACCAGCAGCAGTCGCAGATCCTGGTGCCGCTCGACACCAAGGGCATCACGGTGGAAAAGATGCTGCCGGTGTTCGGCTTCGACGACGCGCCGCATGGCCATGCCCAGGTGCTGCTGGAGAACGTCCGCGTTCCGGTGAGCAATCTGCTGCTCGGCGAGGGCCGCGGTTTCGAAATCGCCCAGGGCCGGCTCGGACCGGGCCGCATCCATCACTGCATGCGCACCATCGGCAAGGCCGAGGAGGCGCTGGAGAAAATGGTTCGCCGGCTGGCGTCGCGCACCGCCTTCGGCAAGAAGATCATCGAGCATTCGGTCTGGGAGCAGCGCATCGGCGAGGCCCGCACCGACATCGAGATGACCCGGCTGTTGTGCCTGAAGGCCGCCGACATGATGGACAAGGTCGGCAACAAGACCGCGCAGCTCGAAATCGCGATGATCAAGGTGGCCGCGCCCAACATGGCGCTGCGGATCATCGACAACGCGATCCAGGCCTTCGGCGGCGCGGGCGTTTCCGACGAGGCCGGCCTCGCCAAGGACTACGCCGGCATCCGCACGCTGCGGCTTGCCGACGGCCCGGATGAGGTGCACAACCGCGCCATCGCGCGGCTGGAGCTGCGCAAATACGCCAACGCGACGGCGACGCACTGAAGCAAGCGGGGGCCGGCATGGGTCTTGGCGTGAGGGAAGACGCGGATTTCTCCGGCACCAAGCCGGTCGAGGAGCGCCATCGCATCGACGAGGCGAGCCTCGACCGCTGGATGTCCGCGCATGTCGAGGGCTATGCCGGTCCGCTGACGGTGTCGCAGTTCAAGGGCGGCCAGTCGAACCCGACCTATCGGCTCGACACGCCGGGCCGGGCCTACGTGATGCGCCGCAAGCCGTTCGGCAAGCTTTTGCCGTCGGCCCACGCGGTGGACCGCGAATACCGCGTCATCGATGCGCTCTACAAGCAGGGCTTTCCCGTCGCGAAGGCCTATGCCTTGTGCATGGATGATGCGGTGATCGGCGCGGCGTTCTACATCATGTCGATGGAAGAAGGCCGGGTGTTCTGGAATCCGCTGCTGCCGAACCAGTCGCCGGCCGAGCGGCGCGCCATCTTCACCGCCAAGATCGACACGCTGGCGAAGCTGCATCAATACGATCCGGTGGCGATCGGGCTTGGCGATTTCGGCAAGCCGGGTAATTATTTCACGCGCCAGGTCGAGCGCTGGACCAAGCAGTACCGCGCCGCCGAGACCGACGTGATCCCGGAGATGGACCGGTTGATCGAGTGGCTGCCGCGCACCGTTCCGCAGCAGGAACGGGTGTCGGTGGTGCATGGCGACTACCGGCTCGACAACATGATCTTCCACGCCACCGAGCCGCGGGTGATCGCGGTGCTCGACTGGGAGCTGTCGACGCTCGGCGACCCGCTCGCCGATTTCACCTATCTGCTGATGCAGTGGGTGATGCCCGGCCTGGCGGAGGCGGATTTCAAGGCGCTCAACATTCCGACCATGGACGAGGCGAGCGCGATCTACTGCCAAGCGACGGGCCGCTCCGGCGTCTCGAACCTGAACTGGTATTTCGCCTACAACCTGTTCCGCCTTGCCGGCATCACCCAGGGCATCGCGGCGCGCATCCGCGACGGCACCGCCGCGAACGCGCGCGCGGCCGAATCGGCGGCGCGGCGGATTCCGCTGGCGCAGGCGGCCTGGAGTTTCGCGCAAAAGGCCGGCGCCTGATTGACCTCACGCGGGTCGCGGCGCGCGCGCCTGATCGGGCGGTCACGCTGCGGTTTTCATTCAACAATAACGACAGGACATCACACTATGGGTCGCCTTGAAGGCAGGTCGGTCATTATCACCGGTGCCGGCAGCGGTATCGGGCGCGCGGCGTCGCTGCTGTTCTCGAAGGAGGGCGCCCGCCTGATCGCGGTCGACCGCAGCGAGCAGGTGCAGGACACCGTCAAGCAGGTCCGCGAAGCCGGCGGCACCGCCGAGGCGGTCGAGGCCGATGCGGGATCGGAACGGGACGTAGAGGCCTTCATCGCCAAGGCGGTCTCAACCTATGGCAAGCTCGACGGCATCTGGGCCAATGCCGGCGTCAGCGGCGGACTGGTGCCGCTCGCCGAGCAGACGCCGGAGCACTGGCAGGAGATCCTGCGGATCAACCTGATCGGGCCGTTCCTTGCGGTGAAACATTCGCTCCCGCACCTGGTGAAGCAGGGCTACGGCGCCATCGTCTGCACCGCATCGGTCGCCGGCCTGAAATCCGGCGCCAGCGGTCATCCCTATGCCGCCAGCAAGGCCGGCGTCATCAGCCTGGTGCAGACCACGGCCTATTCGTTGTCGGGGACCGGCGTTCGCATCAACGCGGTCTGCCCGGGCCTGATCGAGACCGGCATGACCAAGCCGATCTTCGACAACGCGAAAGAGCGCGGCACCGAGGGCAAGATCGGCCAGCTCAATCCAATGAAGCGGGCGGGGCAGCCGCATGAGCTTGCGGCGATGGGGCTGTTCCTGATCAGCGATGACGCCTCCTACGTCAACGGCCAGGCGTTCCCGGTCGATGGCGGGCTCACCGCCTCGATGCCTTACACCGGCAAGCCGATCTAACGTCGATCGCATGACCGCACCGCGCTCCACCGCAGGAATTCCGGCCCGGCCCGCCGGCGTAGAGATCACGCGGTGGTGGTGGGTGCGCCACGCGCCCGTGCGCGAGGATGAGGGCCATATCTACGGCCAGAAGGACCTCAACTGCGACTGCAGCGACACCGTGGTATTCAACGCGGTGGCGCGAATCCTGCCCCAGGCGGCGACGTGGTACGCAAGCCAGCTCAAGCGCACCCACCAGACCGCCGCCGCGATCTGGGCGGCCGGCATCGCGCCGCCCGATACGCTGAACATCGAAGCCGCCTTCGCCGAGCAGCATCTCGGCGAATGGCAGGGCCGCAACCGCGCGGAGTTCTTCGCCAGCCGGCCGCCGGAAATCTCGAGCTTCTGGTTCGCGCCGGCCGAGGAGCGCGCGCCGGGTGGCGAAAGCTTCGTCGACGTGTTCGAACGCGTGCGCGCCGCGGTCGACCGCCTGACGCTGGCGCATCGCGGGCAGGACATCATCGTCGCCTCGCATGGCGGCCCGATCAAGGCCGCGATCGCCCATGCGCTCGGGCTCGAGGCCAGGGCCGGCTTCGCCTTCACGATCGACAACTGTTCGGTGACGCGGCTCGACCATCTGCAGGGCGAAAACCACAGCGGCTGGCGCGTGCCGATGATCAACCAGCAGCCGTGGATCGCCGATCCGTCGCATCTGGCCATGCACCAGCCGGCCGGGCCGGAAGTCGCGAGCCCCGGAAAACTGGGATGAGAGTTCAGGCAGTCCGGCATCCGGATGCCGCGGCCGGCGGCAACGCCGATCGCAACGACAACAACGACAACAGGGAGGAGCAACAATGACGCTGTTCGACATGACGGGAAAGATCGCGGTGATCACCGGTTCGACGCGGGGCATCGGCCGCGCCATCGCCGAGCGCATGGTCGAACACGGCGCCAAGGTGGTGATCTCGTCGCGCAAGCAGGACGTCTGCGACACCGTGACCGCCGAGATCAACGCCCGCTTCGGCAAGGGCAGCGCGATCTCGATCGCGGCCAATATCTCGAGCAAGGAAAACCTGCAGCACCTGGTCGACGAAACCAGCCGCGCATTCGGCAGGATCGACGTGCTGGTGTGCAACGCGGCGTCGAATCCCTATTACGGGCCGCTGGCAAACATCTCCGACGACCAGTTCCGCAAGATTCTCGACAACAACATCGTCGCCAACAACTGGCTGATCAGCATGGTGGTGCCGCAGATGATCGCGCGCAAGGACGGCTCGATCATCGTGATCTCCTCGATCGGCGGCCTCAAGGGCTCCACCATCCTCGGCGCCTACGCCATTTCCAAGGCGGCCGACATGCAGCTCGCGCGCAACCTCGCCTGCGAATACGGCCCGCACAATGTGCGCGTGAACTGCATCGCGCCGGGTCTGATCAAGACCGATTTCGCCAAGGCGCTGTGGGACGACCCCGAGAACCTGAAGGCCTCGACGGCGCGTTCGCCGCTGCTGCGGATCGGCATTCCCGACGAGATCGCGGGCGCCGCGGTGTTCCTCGGCTCCGCCGCCGGAAATTTCATGACCGGCCAGACCATGGTGATCGACGGCGGCGCCACCGTCAGCTGATGGTCTTGGTCGTTCCTGACAACACGCGACGCGCGTTGATCCGGAATCCCGAGGCTGCCGGATCAAGCTGAGGTTCCGGGTTCGCACGCGGCGTGGCCCGAAACCACTAAAGTTGCGAGGTAGGACCTATTCCAGCGTCGCATAGACCAGGCTGCGGATCTGCGAGCGGAAATACTCGCGCTGGCCGGGGCCCTGCGACATGAAGATCGCGAACAGGTCCTCCGTCGGGTCGATCCAGAAGAACGTCCCTGCCATCCCGCTCCAGAAGTACTGCCCGGTCGATCCGGCATACGGCGCCATGCCTTGGTGCGTGCGCACCGCGAAGCCGAGACCGAAGGAGTGTCCGGGCGGAATCAGGGGGCTGTCCACCTTGACGTGGGGAGCGAGGTGGTCGGCGGCCATGAATTGCAGCGTCTTGCGGCCGACGATCTCTTCGCCATCGAGCGTGCCGCCGTTGCGCAGCATTTGGCAGAACCGGGCGTAGTCCATCGCGGTGGAGACCAGGCCGCCGCCGCCGGATTCCATCGCCGGCCGTTCGGTCTGGTCGAACAGCACGATCCTGTCGCCGGTCCAGGGATCCTTCGGGAAGGGTTCGGCGAGGCGCGCGCGGTTCTCCGGCGTCATGTGAAACGCCGTTTCCGTCATCCGCAGCGGTGCCAGGATGCGCTCAGTGAGATACGCGCCCAGTGTCTTGCCGGTGATCACCTCGATGACGCGACCGAGAATGTCGGTCGAGCGGCTGTAATTCCATTCCGCGCCGGGCTGGCACATCAGCGGCAGGCTGGCGATCAGCGCCGCATGCTCGGCGTTGCTGATGTCCCGGCGGTAGACCTTGGCGTCGCGGTACATGGTCTGGACGAGGCCGTTGCCGGTGATCTCGTAGGCGATTCCCGAGGTATGCCGCAGCAGGTCGTGGATCATGATCGGCCGGGTCCGCGGCACCAGCTCGAGCTTGCCGTTGGTTTCGACGCCGACTTTCTGGCCGGCGAATTCCGGGATGAATTTCTCCAGCGGATCGGCGAGCAGCAGGTGGCCGTCTTCCAGCAGTTGCGCGATGCCGATCGAGACCAGCGGCTTGGTCATCGAGTAGATCCGAAACAGGCTGTTGCGCGCCATCGGGGTGTCGGCGGCGGGGCTCTGCCGGCCCTGCGCCTCGAACCAGCCGATCCGGCCGCGGCGGGCGATCATGGTGACCACGCCCGGGGTGGTCCCCTTGTCGATTTCACGCTGCAGCGCTTCGCGCATCCGCTGCAGCCGCGGCGGCGACAACCCCAGCGCCTCCGGCCTGGCGAAGGGCAGGGAAGGGGTGCCCGGGCCGGCTGCCTGGGCGGGGTCCGATTGGGGGGTCATGGCGTCTCCGTCGATTTTCACATTCTTGAGGCGCTGGAAGGGGTTTCGGCCGGCGCCTGATGACAGTTTTGCGCATAACTTCACCCTTGAACAGCCGCGTTTTCCGCAGTAACCAGCCGCCGGTTCGATGCCGCGCAGCCGCGCCGGCCCACAAGGTGGACGAGAATGGCCAAAGAGAAGTTTGAACGTAATAAGCCGCATTGCAACATCGGCACGATTGGTCACGTCGACCATGGCAAGACGTCGCTGACGGCAGCGATCACCAAGGTTCTGGCGGAGACGGGCGGGGCGACGTTCACGGCGTACGACCAGATCGACAAGGCGCCGGAAGAGAAGGCGCGCGGCATCACGATCTCGACCGCGCACGTCGAGTACGAGACGGCGAACCGGCACTACGCCCACGTCGACTGCCCGGGCCACGCCGACTACGTCAAGAACATGATCACCGGCGCGGCGCAGATGGATGGCGCGATCCTGGTGGTGTCGGCGGCCGACGGCCCGATGCCGCAGACCCGCGAGCACATCCTGCTGGCGCGCCAGGTCGGCGTTCCCGCCATCGTGGTGTTCCTGAACAAGTGCGACATGGTGGACGATCCGGAACTGCTGGAGCTGGTCGAGCTCGAGGTTCGGGAACTGCTGTCGAAGTACGACTTCCCGGGCGACAAGATCCCGATCATCAAGGGCTCGGCGCTGGCGGCGCTGGAGAACAAGGATCCGAAGCTCGGCCACGACGCGATCCTGGAACTGATGAAGGCTGTGGACGAGAGCATTCCGCAGCCGGCGCGTCCGATCGACCAGCCGTTCCTGATGCCGGTCGAAGACGTGTTCTCGATCTCGGGCCGCGGCACGGTGGTGACCGGTCGCGTCGAGCGCGGCATCGTCAAGGTCGGCGAGGAAATCGAGATCGTGGGCCTGCGTCCGACGCAGAAGACCACGGTGACGGGCGTCGAGATGTTCCGCAAGCTGCTGGACCAGGGCCAGGCGGGCGACAACATCGGCGCGCTGCTGCGCGGCACGAAGCGCGAGGAAGTCGAGCGCGGTCAAGTGCTCTGCAAGCCGGGTTCGGTGAAGCCGCACACGAAGTTCAAGGCGGAAGCCTACATCCTGACCAAGGAAGAGGGTGGCCGGCACACGCCGTTCTTCACCAACTACCGTCCGCAGTTCTACTTCCGCACCACCGACGTGACCGGTGTGGTGCATCTGCCGGAAGGCACCGAGATGGTGATGCCGGGCGACAACATCGCGATGGAAGTGCACCTGATCGTGCCGATCGCGATGGAGGAGAAGCTGCGCTTCGCCATCCGCGAGGGCGGCCGCACCGTCGGTTCGGGCGTCGTCTCCAGCATCATCGAGT
>JBKQQE010000045.1:0-12340 GCA_052326245.1 Xanthobacteraceae bacterium
CCGCTCGCGCAAATCCATGCTGTACGGCTTGCCCATCCCATCCTCCCGACTCAGTCGCAAAGATGGAATCAGCGTTCCATACCCAAGGGAATCCCTCCCGACTCGCTTTTTGGGGAACTCGCTCTAGATGGCGTCCCACGAAAAAATGTCGGCGGAGCGGTCGAGCTTGTAGAACGACGACTTCAGCGCCGGCATGGCGTGGTTGGCCAGCGTTTCGCAGGTCCAGCCCTCGGCGCTGTGAACCGACCGCAGCGGGCGCGACTGGCTCATCAGGAAAATCTCGTTCATGCGCACCGCGAAGATCTGCCCGGTGACGTCCTTGGCGGCGTCCGCCAGCAGGAACACCGACAGCGGCGCGATCTTTTCCGGCCCCATCTGCTGCATCCGCGCCACGCGGGCCTTCTCGGCTTCGGTTTCGGTCGGAATGGTGCCGATCAGCCGGCTCCAGGCAAACGGAGACACGCAGTTGGAGCGCACGTTGAAGCGGTTCATGTCCAGAGCGATGGATTTCGACAACCCGACGATGCCGAGCTTGGCGGCGGCATAATTGGCCTGTCCGAAATTGCCGATCAGACCCGAGGTCGAGGTGAAATGCACGAAGGCGCCGCTTTCCTGCTCGCGGAAGATGCGGGCGGCGGCATGGGACACGTAGAACGAGCCCATCAGGTGAACCTTGATGACCGACTCGAAGGCTTCCACGCTCATGCGGTGAAAGATGGCGTCGCGCAGGATGCCGGCATTGTTGACGACGCCGTCGAGCCGCCCGAAGCTGTCGAGCGCCGCCTTGACGATCCGGCTGGCGGGAATGGCCTCGGCCACGGTCTCGAAATTGGCCACCGCGGTGCCGCCGCGCTTGCGGATCTCCTCGACCACCTCCTCGGCGGGCGTCGAGCTGGTGCCCGAACCGTCCGCGGCGACGCCGGGATCGTTGACCACGACCTTGGCGCCTTCGGCGGCGGCGAGCAGGGCGATCTCCCGACCGATGCCGCGCCCGGCGCCGGTGACGATGATGACTTTGCCCTCGAGTGCTTTGGTCTGAGACATGGTCGCCCTTTCAGATGCGAGACGGTTCAATTCTGGTTGGTGAAGATGATGGTGCCGCTGGCGGCGAACATGCCGCCGACGCCGTGGCACACCGAGATCCTCGCGTTGGCCACTTGCGCCGGCGCGATGCCGCGCATCTGGCGTACGCTTTCCTGCAGCGCGTACATGCCGTACATCCCCGAATGCATGTAGCTCAGCCCGCCGCCATTGGTGTTGAGGGGGAGCTTGCCCCCCGGCGCAGTGTTGCGGCCGGCGATGAAGGCGCCGGTCTCCGCATGCGGCATGAAGCCGAGATCGCCGAGCCCGAACAGCGGCAGGTGCGCGAAGGCGTCGTAGATCATCAGGTGATCGACGTCGGCATGGGTGATTCCAGCCTCGCGGAAGGCCATCGGACCTGCGACGCGGAAGGCGCGGGAGCTGTCGAAGCTTTCCATCTGGCTTACCATCGGCGTTTCCACGCTTTCGCCGGTGCCGAGAATGTAGACCGGCCGCTGCGGGAAATCCCGGGCGCGGTCGGCGCTGGTCAAGATCAGCGCGCCGCCGCCGTCGGTCACCAGGCAGCACTGCAGGATGCGGAACGGGTAGGCGATCATGCGCGAATTGAGCACGTCGTCGACCGTGATCGGATCCTTCATCGTGGCGCGCGGATTCTTCGCCGCCCACTCGCGCTGCACCACCGCGACCATCGCGATCTGCTCATGGGTGATGCCGTGGGTCTTCATGTAGCGCAGCACCGGGATCGGAAACATGCTTGGCGGCCCGAAAACGCCGTAAGGCGCCTCGAACTGGCCATTCAGGCTGTCCGGCGGCGTCGAGCGCGGCTGCTTGCCGATCATCGATTTGCCGCTCTCCGCGTGGGTGATCAGCACGGTCTTGCACAGGCCGGCCTCGATCGCCGCGGCGGCGTGGCGGACGTGAAGCATGAACGAGCAGCCGCCGACCGAGGTGCCGTCGACCCAGGTCGGCGTGATGCCGAGATAGTGGGCGATCTGCTGCGGGGTCTCGACGGCGGTGGCGATACCGTCGATGTCGGAAAGCTTCAACCCGGCATCGGCGATCGCGTTCAAGGCCGCATCGGCGTGCAGCTGGATCTGCGACATGTCGGGAATGACGCCGAGCTTGGTGGTTTCTGCCGCGCCGACCACGGCAACCTGATTTCGACGCATCGCGCTTACCCCTTGGCCGGACGGAAGACGGGAAGCGTGATGGCGTCGTCGAGCCGCTGGAAGGTCACTTCGAGCGGCATGTCGAGCACGAGCGCCTCCGGCGTCTGCGGACAATCCACGATGTTGGTCATCATGCGCGGACCCTCTTCCAGCGTCACCACCGCGATCGCGTAGGGCGGCGTGAAGCCCGGCGCCGCAGGACGATGGTTGATGACGTAGCTGTAGAGCGTGGCCCTGCCGCTGGCCTGGAAAGCGCTGACATGGCGTGATCCGCACGACGGGCAGAACGGCCGCGGCGGGAAATAGGCCTTGGCGCAGGCGTCGCATCGTTGCAGAAGCAGCGTGCCGGCGGCGGCGCCGTCCCAGTAGTGCTTGGTCTCGGGCGTGGGGACGGGGCGCGCCCGCGTGGGTGCCGGCATGTTCGGTTTTCTCCCGGATGGGCAAAGCGCCCTTTTTTGCTCAACGTGTTATCCGGTTATCCTTCCACGGCGCCGAAGGGAAGGTCCAGCCGCAATCGGGTGGCGCATGCGGGCGCGCGTTCGCTGCATGGCGGGCGCGGCAAAGAAAAGAGCTCCGCAAAGGCGGAGCTTTTGCCGTATGGCGAGGCGCGAAAGAGGGATCCGTTACCAGTGGCCGGTGTTGGCCATCGACGCCCACGGCTCCTGGGGCGCCTTGGCCTCGCCCTTCTGCAGCAGCTCGATGGAGTGCAGGTCGGGTGAGCGGATGAAGGCCATCATGCCGTCGCGCGGCGGCCGGTTGATGGTGATACCGAGCTCTCGCAGCCGTTCGCAGGTGGCGTAGATGTCGTCGACCTCGTAGGCGAGATGGCCGAAAAAGCGATCCTCGCCGTAGCGCTCCTCGTCCCAGTTGTAGGTGAGCTCGACGGTGGGCGCCGGACGCCCCTTCGCCCGGCATGTCGCCACGTCGTCGGGCGCGCACAGGAACACCAGGGTGAAGCGTCCCTTGTCGTTTTCGATGCGGTGGACTTCCTTGAGCCCGAGCGCATCGCTGTAGAATTTCATCGCGGCGTCAAGGTTGCGGACGCGCAGCATGGTGTGAAGGTAACGCATGTTTTCTTGTCTCCTTGGCAACTACGAAATTGCAGAGGGTATCGGCACGGCGGACCACGGCGGACATTGAATAGCAGCAAAATGCCGCGAGGTGCAGGCTCGAGCGATCAGATTGCTGCGCGCCTTAGGCCTCGAGGCGGCGGCGCGGGTCGGCGCGCGCCGCAACGGCCGGGCTTACGCCCGCTTGTCCACGTTGTGCTGTTCCGCCTCGCGCGGGTGGTAGGCATGTTGGGCGAGGATGGCATCGGCCAGGTCCGGCTTGTGACGGATGCGGCCATAGGGCCTCACGGTCTCATGGAGGTCCACCAGTTCCTCGTATTTCACAAGGTCGCGGTCCATCCGGGATAACGCCCATCCGGCACGCGTGTTCGCCGCCCGTCGGAATATGCTTTAAAGAAGCTGAACGGAATGGGCCGAATTGATCCCAGCCTGGATCCGGCCTCTGTTGCGAACTTCGGAGCCCGCTATGATCCTGGTGACAGGCAGCATTCTGGCGAAGACCGACACCCTCGACGAGGTCCGTCGGCTCAGCCTCGAGCACGTCGAGCGTTCCCGGAAGGAGCCGGGCTGCATCTCGCACGCCGTGCACGTCGATTGCGAGCAACCGCTGCAATTGTTCTTCTTCGAGCAGTGGTCAGATGAAGCCGCGTTGCGCGCGCATTTCGCCGTCCCGGCATCGCAGCAATTCGTGCGGGCGCTCAAGGGCCTGATCGTGACAACAACAGGCACGCAGATCTACCGCGCCGAACCCGTTCCCAGGTGAATCGGTTCAGCGGCGGCCGATTGACCCGTGGATAACACGGGCGGCTTGCTTGTGCGGCGGCGATGTTCACGTTACGTCCGATGCCTGGGAACGGAGACCGACATGGCGAAGATTGATCTGGATAGCCTGAGCATCGAGGAACTGGCGACGCTGCGTGACGGCGCGATTGAGAAGCTCGCGCAGAAGGTGGCGGCGCGTCAGGCTGAGCTGGAATTGGAGCTGGAACGGCTCGCGCAATATGGTCGGCCCGCCAAGAAAATTCCGGCCCCTGCGGCAAAGCCGCTCAAGGTCGAGGCTGCCAGAGCCGACAAGGGAGCTGAAAAGGCTGCCGAGCCGGCGTCCAAGGTGGCGCGCGAAGCGGCCTGATCGTCGCGTCCGGTCAGATTCGGTCGCGCCTTGCGATCGGCTTGGGATGCGGCGTGATGCGCCGGCCGGTTCCTCATGGTGCGCGCGGGGCGGGGCGAATGTTGGGTTGGCAAGCGCTCCGGCAAGGAACGGGCCTTGCCTCGGGCTGCGGCCCGATTAGATTAGACAACATCCATCCGAGCCGTCGTGCCGATGATTGCAACCGACCTCAGCCGCGCCATCGAGCAGCTCGGGGACATGATCGCCGATGCCTCGGCGATCGTTCCGTTTACCGGCGCTGGAATTTCGACCGAGTGCGGCATTCCCGACTTTCGTTCGCCCGGCGGACTGTGGACGCGCAACCGGCCGATCCCCTTCGATGAATTTGTCGCCAGCCAGGACGCGCGCAATGAGGCATGGCGACGCCGCTTCGCCATGGATGAGACGCTGTCAGGGGCCAGGCCGGGCCGGGGCCACCGCGCCCTTGCCGCGCTCTACCGGGCCGGCAAGGTTCCGGCGGTCGTCACCCAGAATATCGACAACCTGCATCAGGCGTCGGGGATTTCACCCGACAATGTGGTCGAGCTCCATGGCAATACCACCTATGCCCGCTGTATCGGCTGCGGCCTGCGGGTCGAACTGCCGCGTGTCTGGCAGACGATGCAGGCGAGCGGCCGGGCGCCGGACTGCATGGAATGCGGCGAGCCGATCAAGACCGCGACCATCTCGTTCGGTCAGGCGATGCCCGAGGACGCGATGCGTCGTGCCGCGGATCTCGCGCGCAGCTGCGATCTCTTTCTCGTGATCGGTTCCTCGCTGGTGGTGTGGCCGGCGGCTGGATTTCCGGTAATGGCCAAGCAGGCCGGCGCACGTCTCGTCATCCTCAACAACGAGCCGACCGACCAAGACGATCTGGCGGATCTTGTCATCCACCACGATATCGGCGAGACGCTGTCGCCGTTTGTCGGAAACTGATCTGCCGCCGTGATTCGGGCAAGCGCAAGGCTGTTCATAGGTCGGGTTACGTTTGTTTTTTGTCTTTGCGACCTGTCCGGGAGTGTTATCGTCGAATCACAAAGATTCGCGTGATCTGGCGCTCTTTTTTCGGTCGGATCAGTGAACGCAGCGGTGATCGCGGAGTTGACCGCGTTGGGGTGTGAGGTCCGGAGAGATGGGGTCGGACAGTTTTGACTCGAAGCGGCTGGGTGCACCCGGCGTAGGCGGGTCCGGCACTCGCGGCGGTGAGCAAAGGCCCACCGACCCGCGCGGACAACCTCCGAGACATACCGGTGCCGGTGAGTTTCGCGCGGGCGAGCTGCGCGGTTCCGAATTCGGTGGCCGCCGCGGCCCGGCGGCTGATCCGTTCCTTGGTGACTCCGAAGGCAGCACCGCCAGCCTTGTCGAGGTCAGCGGGGTCATCAAATGGTTCGATGCGTCCAAGGGCTATGGCTTCGTCGTGCCGGACAATGGCTGGCCGGATGTGCTGCTGCACGTGACGGTATTGCGCCGCGACGGCTATCAGACCGCCTATGAGGGCGCGCGGATCGTGGTCGAATGCCTGCAGCGGGCAAAGGGCTACCAGGCGTTCCGCGTCGTTTCGATGGACGAGTCGACGGCGATCCATCCCGCCCAGTTGCCGCCGCCGCGGACCCACGCCAGCGTGACCCCGACCAGCGGTCTCGAACGCGCCCAAGTCAAATGGTTCAACCGCTTGCGCGGCTTCGGCTTTCTGACCTGCGGCGAGGGTACCCCGGACATTTTCGTGCACATGGAAACGTTGCGGCGCTACGGCATGACCGAGTTGCGGCCGGGGCAGTATGTGCTGGTGCGCTACGGACCGGGTTCCAAGGGCATGATGGCGGCTGAAATCCAGCCGGAGACCGGCGTTCCCGGCATTTCGCCACACTGAGGCTGCGGTCCGGCGCTCGGCGCGACGTCCAGCGACGACGCTGTTGTGACGATGCTTTCGTGACTGGGAGCGGGTCGTTATGTCGCCCGGCGAGGCGCGGGCGCCCCCAAGGTCGTCGACAAGTCTGTGACGCCAAATCAGTGCTAATCGACCGGCTGGATTGGACAACGCGCGGTTCGGCGCGCGCGGGTACCACCTGTTGCCGCGATGCAGTATGGTGGCGGCCCGAACGCAGGTCACACCGGTTTCCAGGAATCATCCATGAAAAGCAGTCGTAGTGTCAGGGTCATCGTCGGCGCGTGGGTGCTGCTTGCGCTCGGTCTCGCAGCGCCGTCGCATCGCGCGCGGGCGGCCGAACTCGAAACGCTCGAGATCATTACCGCGTCAGGCGTGGTGCCGTTCTCGGTCGAGGTGATGCGAACCGACGAAGAGCTGCAAAGAGGCCTGATGTTTCGCAAGGAGTTGCCGGAAGGGCGCGGCATGCTCTTCGATTTTCATCCCGAGCGGGGCGTGACGATGTGGATGAAAAACACCCTGATCCCGCTGGACATGATCTTCATCCAGGGCGACGGCAGGATCATTCGCATCGCCGAGAACACCGAAGTGCAATCGGAGAAGCACATTCCGTCGGGCGGACCGGTGCGCGGGGTGCTGGAAGTGATTGCCGGGACGGCGAAGAAGCTCGGCATCAAGCCGGGCGACCGCGTGGCGCACCCGCTGTTCAGCCACGGCTAGGCCGATCATGCCGCGCGGCCCAACTCGGCGCCCGGGCGGCCGAGACGGTGCTTTCGACCTTGCGTGGGTAAATCGAAGATCGTAAGGAATTCCACGCCTTTTCGGCCCGTCGGGGCATAGCGCAGTCCGGTAGCGCATCTGCTTTGGGAGCAGAGGGTCGCAGGTTCAAATCCTGCTGCCCCGACCAACACCATCAAGATCATCGAAATTCCATTTTACCAGCGACTGTTAGCTAAAATCCTTAGCTAACGCTGAACAGTGCAGCGCGAGCGATGCCTGCAGAAATCCCGGACGAAAACTTGGAGGTTGCCTTCGGCGTCCCCGGGTCGTTACGGTAGCAAGTTCTGGAATTGCAACCGAGCCACTGTGGGGGGATCATGAACAAGCTGGCACTTCTGGCTGTCGCCATTCTTGCTCTGTCTGCAACAGGTGTAGCTGCCGCGGAGCCTCCCACGCGAATCCGTGCCAAGGCTCCAGCGCGTGCGCCTGAGACGGTCTATAATTGGTCAGGATTTTTCATCGGTGGGCATATCGGAGGCGCTTGGGCTTCGCAGGGAGAAACGGAAGCCCCGCCGGGATCCCTGGCCTTTCCTGTAGGTACGGCGTTCACCCAGCAACACCTGAGCGGACTCCTTGGTGGGGTGCAGGGCGGTGCCAATTGGCAGTCCGGCAACTGGGTCTTGGGCGTGGAGGGCGATTATTCCTGGTCGAATCTGACCAGCAACGCGACGACGCCGAGCGTTGCACTGCCGGCGTTCTCAACCACGGTAGGCGTAAAGGTAAGGGACCTGGCGCTGGCAACTGGGCGTGTTGGTTATGCTCTGAACAACTGGCTCTTCTACGTGAATGGTGGCGGAGCGTGGGGGCAAGCCAGTTCGTCAGCGATCGTCACTGACGCAGGGGCGTTCTATGAATCGACATCCTCGAGCACCAGTCGGAGAGGTTGGGTAGTCGGAGGCGGCGCGGAATGGGGCTTTGCTCGCAATTGGTCTGCAAAGATCGAGTACGATCATATCGATTTTGGCACGCTCGACGATGCGATCAGCACCAGTCGGGGGACCACAACATTCATAAATTCAAGGGAAACGATTGATCTCGTCAAGGCGGGAGTGAACTGTCACATCGACTGGGGCTCGGCCGTGGCTAGTTTCTGATTTCCCAGCTCTGCGACAACCGAGCCCCGCCTTGTTCGCGGCTCTTCGTTGACGGCCCCCACCGTTGCCCGGCGAGCTCTTGTCCCCAATCCGCTAGACCGCGCTGGAGCCGGGAGCTGCTTGCGCCGCGGCGGGTTTCGCCCGGGTCGCCGGTTTGTCCTGTTTCTTGGACCAATTGCGGTAATAGGCAACCAGGCTGAGAATCGCGATGCCCCCGACGCTCAGGGCGATCTGGACCAGCAGCGAGCCGGAACTCAGCGTCAGCAGGAATTGCGCGACGAAGGACAGGAACACGCCGACGCAGAACACCTCGAGCGATTGCTGACCGCTCTTGATCATCGGATCGAAGATCTTCCACTCCAGCCCGGGCCAGGTCTTTGGCAGGAAGCGGGTCACCAGAAACGCGATCACCGCGAAATGCACGAAGCGATAGGGCGCCAGGTTGGTCTTGTCGTTGGGATTGAACGTGTCGTAGAGCCAGCGCGGCAGCATGTCGCCGAAATCGTCGAACTTGCCGGCGAAGGTCATCACCAGCGCGAACGCCAGATAGGCGGCACCGGCGTAGACGAACGCCTTCGATTGCAGGCGCGCTTTCACCTCGGCGGCGCCGCCCAGCGCGCACCAGGCGCCGAACACGAACAGCAACTGCCAGCAGAACGGGTTGAAATACCAGGTGCCGGCCGGATAGGCGGGCAGGTTCCAGTCGAAATACCGGGCCACGCCATAGAGGACCAGCGAGGCGACCATGACCGCGTGAGGCCGCCGCAGCATCAGCCACAGCACCGGCGGAAACGTACCCATCAGCACGATGTAGAGCGGCAGCACGTCGAGGTTGACGGGCTTGAACTTCAGCATCATGCCCTGACCCAGCGTCTGGATCGGGTTTTCGATCATGCCGCCGACGTTGAACTCGGCGATGATATCGGGATCGTGAAACTTCAGCGCCACGTAGCCGATGGTGACGATGTAGATCACGAACAGGAAGACATGGGCGACGTAGAGTTGCCAGACCCGCTTCATCAGGCGCGTCGCGCCGACGATGAAGCCCCGCTCGATCATAATGCGGGCATAGACGAAGGACGCGGTATAGCCGGAGATGAAGACGAACAGGTCGGCGGCGTCGCTGAATCCGTAATTGCGGGTGGTGATCCAGTTGACCACGTTGTCGGGGGTGTGGTCGAGAAAGATCGCCCAGTTGGCGACGCCGCGGAACAGGTCGAGCCGCAGGTCGCGCCCACCGTCGGGAAGTTTCGCTCTGATCATGTCACCCGTCACTCACGTCAGTTCTGGAAGTCGTCTGCAACAAGGCCCGTGGCGGGCGCGGGACCGGTCCGGTGCGCGAGCCGGACCGCGTCAAGTACCGCCGATTTGAAGTTCCTGCACGAGCAGTAGCAAATTCGTTCCAGGAACTTCAAATCGAAAGCGGTACTTGAATCATAGATTTTCCAGTGCTCTTTGTTTCCGAAGTTCGTGTCAGAATATGCCGCGATGGATCACGAACTTCGGAAACAGAGCACTGGTGGGCTAAAATAGCTCTGTTAATCGATAGAATCGTACAATAAAACCCCCATGCCCGTCACTGCAATGATTTGGTTTCCCCAAGCGGTCCCGACGGGAGCAACAAGGAGCAGGCGCGATCCATGACGGCCCGCATCTACAAACCCGCCAAGAATGCCATGCAGTCCGGCAAGGCCAAGTCCCGGGAATGGCAGCTCGATTACGAGCCCGAGCAGCCCCGCGCGATCGAGCCGCTGATGGGCTGGACCAGCTCGGGCGACATGAAGCAGCAGCTCACTTTGCGGTTTCACACCCGGGAAGACGCGGTGGCCTATTGCGAGCGTGAAGGCATTCCCTACCAGATTATCGAACCGAAGGAGCCGGTACGGCGCATTGCCGCCTATTCCGACAATTTCGCGTTCCGACGCGGCGAGCCCTGGACCCATTGAAGACCGCGCCAGCGGCCGGCCCCGCGCGGCCGTTCCGCGCCCGCCAGGGTGTGTCGCCCGGGGGACAGTCGCCGTAGGGCCGAGCGTGTAGCGCTGGACACCGGCGCCGGGACGGCTTTAGCTCACGCTGTTGCCGAAAACCCGTGATCACCGCGTGATCGCGGGGAGGCAGCCGCGACAAAAACACGTTCCAGTGACGTCAACGACACGTCGACGCAACGACATTGGGGAGGCTATGGCGCTTCATTCCGGCATCGAACCGACTTCACCCGAATTCGCGCGGAATTCTGAGGCCATGCGGGCGCTGGCGGCGGATCTGCGCCAGAAGCTCGACCAGGTTGCGGGTGGCGGCGGCGAAACGTCACGGGCACGTCATACCGCGCGTGGCAAGATGCTGGCGCGGGACCGCGTCGACCTGTTGATCGATCCGGGCACCGCCTTCCTGGAGCTGTCGCCGCTTGCCGCCTACGGGCTTTACGGCGGCGAAGTCCATTCCGCGAGCATCGTGACCGGCATCGGCCGGGTGGCCGGGCGCGAATGCGTGATCGTGGCCAATGACGCCACCATCTTCGGCGGCACCTACTATCCCATGACGGTCAAGAAGCATCTGAGCGCCCAGGATATCGCGCGCCAGAACAACCTGCCGTGCATCTACATGGTCGACTCCGGCGGCGCGTTCCTGCCGCTGCAGGACGAGGTGTTTCCGGACGAGCGTCACTTCGGCCGCATCTTCTACAATCAGGCGCAACTGTCGTCCCAGCGGATACCGCAGATCGCCATCGTGATGGGGTCATGCACTGCCGGCGGCGCCTATGTGCCGGCGATGTCGGACGAAAGCATCATCGTCCGCAACCAGGGCACGATCTTTCTCGGCGGGCCGCCGCTGGTGAAGGCCGCGACCGGCGAGGTGGTGACCGCGGAGGAACTGGGTGGCGCCGACGTTCACAGCCGGCAGTCCGGCGTGACCGACCACTATGCCCAGAATGACGCCCACGCCATCGGCATCGCGCGCCGGATCATCGGCAACCTCAATCCCGCCGTCAGCGCTGCGACCGGCCGCCGACCGCCGCGCGAGCCGTTGTATCCGGCCGAGGAGATCTACGGCGTGGTGCCGGCCGACAACCGTAAGCCGTACGATGTGCGCGACATCATCGCGCGGCTGGTCGACGGCTCCGAGTTCGAAGAATTCAAGAAGCTCTACGGCCAGACTCTGGTCTGCGGCTTCGCCCATGTCTGGGGCTATCCGGTCGGCATCATCGCCAACAACGGCATCCTGTTCAGCGAGAGCTCGCTGAAGGGCGCGCATTTCATCGAGCTGTGCTGCCAGCGCAGGATCCCGCTGGTGTTCCTGCAGAACATCACCGGCTTCATGGTCGGCAAGAAATACGAGGCCGGCGGCATCGCCCGCGACGGCGCCAAGCTGGTGACGGCGGTGGCGACCGCCAACGTGCCGAAGTTCACGGTGGTGATCGGCGGATCCTATGGCGCCGGCAATGACGGCATGTGCGGCCGCGCCTACAGCCCCCGCTTCCTGTGGATGTGGCCCAACGCCCGGATCTCTGTGATGGGCGGCGAGCAGGCCGCCATGGTGCTCAGCCAGTTGCGCCGCGACAATATCGAAGCCAAGGGCGGTACCTGGTCGGCCGAGGAGGAGGACCAGTTCAGGGCGCCGCTGCGCGCCCAGTACGAGCAGCAGGGGCACCCGTATTACGCCACCGCGCGGCTGTGGGACGACGGCGTGATCGATCCGGCGGATACCCGCCTGGTGCTCGGTCTTGGGCTCTCGGCGGCGGCCAATGCCCCGATCGAGCCGACCACCTTCGGCGTGTTCAGGATGTGATCATGACCGAAACCCGTCCGCTGTATCGTCCGTTTCGCACCCTGCTGATCGCCAACCGCGGCGAGATCGCCTGTCGCGTCATCCGCACCGCCAAGAGCCTCGGCCTGCGCACCGTCGCGGTGTTTTCCGAAGCCGATCGCAACGCGCTGCACGTCGCCGAGGCCGACGATGCCGTCCTGCTCGGGCCAGCCCGCGCGCGCGACAGCTATCTCAACATCGACCGCGTGATTGCCGCCGCCAAAAAGGCCGGCGCCGAAGCCATCCATCCGGGCTACGGCTTCCTGTCCGAGAGCGCGGAGTTCGCCGAGCGCTGCCAGGCCGAGGGCCTGATCTTCGTCGGGCCGACCGCCGACATGATCCGCGCCATG
>JBKQQE010000046.1:0-8071 GCA_052326245.1 Xanthobacteraceae bacterium
ATGACATCGTGGTTCCGCTCGAAGGCGCGGGCCGCAAGCTGACCTGGACGGTAAGCAGCCCCATTCGGGTGCACGGCGTGACGAAGGCGCCGGCCAAGCGCGCCCCGGCGCTTGGAGAACACAGCCAAGAAATACTCGAGCAACTCGGGTTCAGCGCGGCGGAAATTGACGGCTTGCACGCGAGTGGCGCGGTGCCGAAAGCAGCGGAACACGGGGCGGCGGCCGAATGAGGCCGCTCCGTTACGACGTGCGCCGGAAGGCGTCGCTCAGGCGCCGTCATCGCGCGACGATGATTCTTCAGGGAAGTCCAACTCTCAGGTGAAACCATGACTGAGCTTCAGACAACAAAGTCGAGACCTGCACCGGGCGCCCATGCCGCGGTCGGTCGGCTATTTGTTCTCGAGCTGAGCGGCGGCCGCATCCATTCGATGAATTCGGACGGCTCCGATCGAAAGACGATCGTCGCTGATTGCCAACTGCCCGATGGGATCGCGGTGGATGTCCAAGCTGGCCATATCTACTGGACCAATATGGGCGTCCCAAACTTGAACGACGGCTCGATCGAGCGCGCCGACCTCGATGGACAGAATCGCAAGATCATCGTTCCCAAAGGCGCCACTCACACGCCAAAGCAGATCCATCTCGATAAGGAGAACGGCAAGCTCTATTGGTGCGACCGCGAAGGGATGCGCGTCATGCGGGTCAACCTCGACGGTTCGAAGATCGAGACTCTCGTCGACACGAGCCAGGGGGATCCCCGTCCAGGGCCGAATGCGACAAAGTGGTGTGTTGGCGTCACCATCGATCCCAAGCGGCAGCAGATTTACTGGACGCAGAAAGGTCCGGACAACGCCGGCCTGGGCCGGATCTTTCTCGCGAATGTCGAAATCCCAACCGGAGAAAGTGCGGCAAACCGCAGCGACATCCGAGTGTTGTATGACGGCTTGCCGGAGCCGATTGATCTCGAACTCGATCTCGAAAATCGGGTGCTCTATTGGACCGATCGCGGCGATCCACCACGCGGTAACACCGTCAATCGCGCGCCAATTGATGCGAAGCCCACCCCGAATCCGCAGATCGTGGTGACCCACCTGATGGAAGGAATAGGGATCGCGCTCGACGTTCCCGGGGACCGAATGTTCATCACCGATTTTGGCGGATCAATCTATTCCGCCAATCTCGACGGGTCGAATGAACGAAACTTTCTATTCGCACAGGGCAACCTTACCGGCATCGCCTACGCCGCAATGTGAAAATCTGATCAGGAGGAGAAATGATCATGTCGACTGCGAACCCCATTCGCCGCGTCGCTATCATCGGCACAGGAGTCATTGGCGCGAGCTGGGCAGCGCTGTTCCTGGCGAAAGGCCTGGAGGTCGTGGCGACCGATATCGCGCCGAATTCGGAAGCCGCCTTGAGGCGCTTCGTCGAAGCGGCGTGGCCCGCGCTGAAGAGATTGGGCCTTGCGCCCGGCGCAACACAATCGAAACTGACGTTCACAGTCGACCTTTTAGCGGCCGTCAAGGGCGCGGACCTTGTCCAGGAGAATGGGCCCGAGCGGATCGAGTTCAAGAAGAAGCTCTATGGGCAGCTCGACGAGGCGTTGCCGCCCGACGTGATCATCGCGTCGAGCTCTTCCGGCCTCACGATGAGCGAGATCCAGTCGGGCTGCGGCGCTCACCCCGAGCGCTGCGTGATTGGACACCCGTTCAATCCGCCGCATTTGATGCCGCTAGTCGAGATCGTTGGCGGCGCTAAGACCTCCGAAGAGACGATTCAGCGCGTCACGGAATTTTACTCCGCCATGGGAAAACGGCCGGTTCGGCTACACAAGGAACTGCCCGGGCATGTCGCCAATCGTCTACAGGCGGCACTTAGCCGGGAGGTTTACTATCTCGTCGCCGAAGGCGTCGTCAGCGCCGCTGATGCCGACGCCGCGTTGTCTTGGGGGCCGGGCCTGCGTTGGGGCGTGATGGGCAGCCTGCTTCTCAACCACCTCGGCGGCGGTGAAGGCGGCATTGAGCACTTCTTTCAGCAGTTCACCGGTCCTATGACGGCTTGGTGGAAGGTTCTCGGGCAGCCGGTGTTGACGCCCGAAGTGCAAAAGAAGCTCATCGACAGCGTTCGCGCCGAGGTCGGCTCGCGCTCCGTTGACGAGCTGGCGGCAGAGCGGGACGAACTCCTGCTTGGGCTCCTTGAGCTCCGATCCAAGCCCGCCACTGCGGCAGCAAAACAAGCCACTGCCTTGGCTTCATGATCGCGGCAGGAGATTTGAATGCCGATCAAGCCAAATCATGTCGGCAGTGGAGTGGAAACGCGAGCGCAGAAGCACATCGTGATTATTGGAGGCGGCTTCGCCGGGATCGCGGCGGCGCGTGCCCTCAAGCGCGCACCTGCCGAGGTCGTCCTGATCGACCGGCGCAATCACCACATATTTCAGCCGCTCCTCTATCAAGTGGCAACCGGGGTACTTGCACCCTCGGAGATAGCGGCGCCAATCCGGCAGCTCGCCGTCAAGCAGAGTAACCTGACCGTGGTGTTGGCGGAAGTGACCGGAGTTGACCTGAATTCGCGGACGGTCGACGCCAACTGCCAGGGGCTCGGCACTCGCAAGATCCTATTCGACTTTCTGGTTGTCGCCACCGGGATGCGCCCGAGCTATTTCGGACACGACGAGTTTGCCCAATACGCGCCGGGTCTCAAAAACCTGAATGACGCCGAGCTCATCCGGACGAAAATCCTCAGCGCATTCGAGCTTGCCGAAGCGACCGACGATGCAGGCGAACGTGACCGGCAAATGACCTTCGTACTGGTCGGCGCGGGTCCCACTGGCGTGGAGCTGGCGGGATCGATCGCGCACATGGTTGCCGTCACGCTCCGCAGGAATTTCCGACGGATCAATCCGGCGGAAAGCACGATCGTCCTACTCGAAGGCGGCGACTGCGTGCTTCCAAGCTTCGCCGAGACCTTGTCCAGGAAGGCAACCCAGCGGCTCGAAAAGCTCGGCATCAAGGTTATGACGGGAGTCAAGGTCGAAGCGGTCGACGAGCTCGGCGTGATCGCCGGCGGCAAAAGGATCCCGAGTGCGACGGTTCTGTGGACCGCGGGAGTAGCCGCATCACCGATAGTGAAAGTATTCGGCGCCACGACCGATCGGGTCGGCCGCGTAACCGTTGGTGCGCGCCTGGAACTTCCAGAGGCGCCCGGCATATTCGTCATCGGCGATACGGCGTCGGTCATGCAGGAGGGACGCCCCGTGCCCGGGGTCGCCCAGGCGGCGATCCAGCAAGGGCGTTATGTGGGACGCTTGATTTGCGAGCGTCTCGAGGGGCGAGATCCGAGCCGTCCATTCCGATATTTCGACAAAGGCAATATGGCGGTAGTCGGCAAGAACTTTGCGATCCTAGAGGCCGGCCGAATTCGCATGAGCGGATTCCTGACCTGGCTGATATGGGCCTTCGTCCACGTAGCCTCGCTTCCCCAGCTGCAGAATCGATTGCGGGTCGAAACCCAATGGCTCTGGTCTTACCTCACCGGTCAGCGCAGCTCACGTCTGATTTCCGAGCCGTCGAGGACGGTGGCGGACTGAAATACCTCTGCCCCGACAGCAAGTCCAAGCGCGTGAGCCTCAGACGGAAAGGCTCGCTTGTTCATCGCAGTTCTGCATGTTATTTTCCAGTCTGAAAGTGACCGACAACTGCTGAGACTGCGGCCTGTCGGGCCCGGAAAAGTCTTTCGATCATTGAAAGTGCGGCCGTCCGCTCCGGCTTTGCCGACGCAAAGCGCAAAGGAGAGCTGATATGGTCAAAACCGTCGCGGACCAATTCGCGGAGATTCTCGCCGCAGCGGGGGTCAAGCGGATTTATGGCATTGTCGGCGATAGCCTGAACGGACTGACCGACTCGCTTCGCAGCCAGGGCAAAATCGAATGGATTCATGTCCGACACGAGGAAGTCGCGGCCTTCGCGGCGGGCGCCGAAGCGCATCTGACAGGTGAGCTCGCCGTCTGCGCCGGTAGCTGCGGGCCAGGCAACCTCCACCTCATCAACGGCCTGTTCGACTGCCACCGCTCGCGGGTCCCCGTGCTGGCTATTGCCGCGCAGATTCCATCGGCCGAGATGGGCTCTGGCTATTTACAGGAAACACGCCCGGATACGCTATTTCGAGAGTGCAGTCATTACTGCGAGCTAATCTCCGGCGCCAACCAGATGCCTCGTACGTTGGAAGTAGCAATCCGACAGGCGGTGGCCAACCGCGGCGTGTCGGTTGTGGTGATGCCCGGCGATGTGGCCCTGCGGCCTGCGCAGGACGCTCCGGCGCCGAAGGTGTCGGGGCTCCTCCAGCACCGGGCGGTCTTAATGCCCGCGCAGGCGGATCTCGACCGTCTTGCTGCGCTCTTGAATGGCGAGGGCCGCGTGACGGTGCTGTGCGGCTCAGGATGTCAGGGCGCCCATGATCTGCTTCTCACGCTCGGCGACCGACTGAAAGCTCCGATTGTGCATGCGCTCAGGGGCAAAGAGCATGTCGAGTGGGACAACCCCTGCGATGTCGGCATGACAGGGCTGATCGGATTCTCGTCGGGCTATTACGCCATGCTCGATTGCGACGTCCTCCTCATGCTCGGGACCGACTTTCCCTACCGTCAGTTTTATCCCGAAAATGAGACGGTGCGCATTGCCCAGGTCGACCTCAGGGCGGAACACATCGGGCGCCGCGCGGCGGTCGATCTCGGGGTCTTGGGTGACGTCCGGGCGACGCTCGAAGCGCTGGTGCCACGGCTTGAGGAGAAGCGTGACCGTTCGCATCTCGATCGGGCGCGGGAACACTATCTCATGGCATGCGAGAGCCTTGATGATCTGGCCGCCGGCACGCCTGGCAGGAAGCCGATCCACCCGCAGCAAGTCGCCAAAGTAATTAGCGATCTAGCCGCTCAAGACGCCATCTTCACCTGCGACGTTGGGTTGCCGACTGTTTGGGCCGCCCGTTATCTCGCAATGAACGGCAAGCGGCGGCTTCTCGGATCATTCTGGCACGGCTCCATGGCCAATGCGATGGCGCAGGCGATCGGCGCGCAGTCGGCGTTCCCCGACCGGCAAGTCATATCCCTATCGGGAGACGGTGGATTCGCCATGCTGATGGGAGATTTCCTCAGCCTGGCGCAGTTGCGTCTGCCGGTGAAAATCGTCGTGTTCAATAACGGCGCCCTTGGCTTCATCGAGCTCGAGCAGAAATCCACCGGCTTCCTCCCCACCGGCACGGAACTCCAGAACCCGAATTTCGCGGCCATGGCTGAAGCCGCCGGCGTGCACGGAATTCGGCTCGAAGACCCGGGCGACGTCGAGGCCGGCATTGGTGCGGCGCTCGCTCATAACGGACCTGTGTTGGTCGACGCGGTCGTGAACCGCACGGAACTCGTCATGCCTCCGGCGGTTACGGCGGAGATGGCCAAGGGCTTCACGCTTTATATGGCGAAGGCCGTGATGAGCGGTCGGGGCGACGAGTTGATTGATCTCGCCCGAACGAACCTCTGGCGCTAGGCGTGCTAGGTTCCGATGGATGCCACGGCGCTTATCCTGTCCCGACTTCAATGCCCGTTCACCGTCTCATTTCACATCATCCTCTTGGCCTTCATAATCGGATCGGCTGTCTAGAATACCATTCTTGAGCCGCTACATCTTATTTTGGCCCGTCGACGTACGGGGGCATCTGTGAGTTTGGCACAAGATATTCGGGGTGGCATTGACCCGGGGGTCATCAAACCAGAGGAGCAAGCGTAGCCATGGAACGCCCATTGTCGCCATTCATGTTCCCGACCTGGTACCGCTTCCAGATCACCTCGGTGTTGTCGATCCTGCACCGGCTAACTGGCATTGCTCTGGCTATCGGCTCGATCTTCCTCGCCTGGTGGCTCGTCGCAGTCGCGGCGGGCGGCGAGGTGTTCGAAGCGACGCATGCCTTCGTCGCCTCCCCAGTCGGGGTGACGCTTTTGTTCGGCTGGTCTGTCGCGTTCTTCTATCACCTGTGCAGCGGTATCCGCCATCTCGCTTGGGATGCCGGCTACGGCTTCGACATCTCCACAACTTATCGCAGCGGCTACGCCGTGGTCGCCGCAACTATCGTGCTGACCGCGCTCGCTTGGCTCTATGTATGGCTGACCGCTTAGGAGGTTGCGATGGCAAACACTCGCTCTTTGTCGAATGCGACCGCGGAGCGCGATCAAGGCATGCTTCGGCGAGTGCGCCACCTCGGCAGTGCGCACAACGGCTTGCCAGAGTGGCGGCTGCAGCGCTGGACCGCGCTTGCGCTTATTCCCCTGGGGCTCTATTTCGTCGCCTCAATGCTGCAGCTCGCCACGTCGGACCAAATGAGCGCTGCCGCATGGCTCGCCTCGCCGGCGCCGGCGCTTTTAACCATTCTTTTCATGCTGGCATTGCTGTCGCATGCGGTCGTGGGGTTGCGCTCGGTCCTGATCGAGTATGTGCACACGCGTGCGTGGCTTGTCGGCGCCGAACTCGCGGTGCGCGGCGCTGCCGTGCTGCTCGCGGGCGCAAGCGTGCTCGCCGTCCTCAAGCTCTTCCTTGGTCGGTGAGGAGGCGAACAATGCCAAACAGTTACGACATTATCGACCATTCCTTTGATGTTGTCGTTCTCGGCGCAGGGGGTGCCGGATTGCGGGCGACCCTCGGAATGGTCGCTGCAGGGCTGAGCACCGCTTGCGTCACCAAGGTCTTCCCGACGCGAAGTCACACGGTCGCCGCGCAGGGTGGCATCAGCGCGGCGTTCGGCAACATGGAAAAGGACGATTGGCGCTGGCACATGTACGATACGGTCAGGGGCTCCGACTGGCTCGGCGACCAGGATGCGATTGAATACATGTGTCGCGAAGCGATTCCCGCGGTCATCGAGCTTGAGCATTTCGGCGTGCCGTTCAGCCGCACCGAGGCGGGGACGATCTATCAACGCCGCTTTGGCGGGCACACGACCGAATACGCCAAGGGAGATATGGCTTATCGGGCCTGTGCCGCTGCAGACCGCACCGGCCACGCCATACTGCACACGCTCTACCAGCAGTGCCTCAAGCGCCAAGCACGATTCTTCGTCGAGTATTTTGCCATTGACCTCTTGATGGATGAGGACGGCGCGTGCCGCGGTCTACTCGCCTGGTGTCTCGAGGACGGGTCGATCCATCGCTTCCGCGCCAACATGACCGTCATTGCGACGGGCGGGTGCGGCCGGGTTTATCAATCCTGCACCTCTGCGCATACCTGCACCGGCGATGGCAACGCGATGGTGCTGCGTGCCGGGCTGCCATTGCAGGACATGGAATTCATCCAGTTCCACCCGACCGGTATCTACGGCGAGGGCTGCTTGATCACCGAGGGCGCCCGCGGGGAAGGCGGCTACCTGACCAACAGCAAGGGCGAGCGCTTCATGCCCAAGTATGCGCCCCATGAGAAGGACTTGTCCTCGCGGGACGTGGTGAGCAGAGCCGAGGCGATCGAAATTCGCGAGGGACGGGGTGTCGGCGAGAAAAAGGACCATATCTACCTGCATCTCGAGCACCTGCCGGCGGATGTGCTCGACAAGCGCCTGCCCGGCATTATCGATACGGCACGCATTTTTGCCGGCGTCGATGCCCACAAAGCACCGATCCCGGTGATACCGACCGTCCATTACGTCATGGGCGGCATCCCGACCAACATCAGGGCGGAGGTCGTCTGTCCGACCGAAGACGACCCGGAGGCTGTGGTGCCCGGTCTGATGGCGATTGGCGAGGCGGCGTGCGTCTCAGTCCATGGCGCCAATCGGCTCGGGACGAACAGTCTCCTCGACCTGATCGTATTTGGGCGCGCGGCATCGCTGCGCGCGGCGGAAATCGTCAAGGCGGGATCACGCGTGCCGGAAGCGAACCCAATCCTGGAAGAGCGCGCGATGGAGCGCTTCGACAGGATCCGTCACAGCAGCGGCGGCAATAAACCTGGCGAAGTTCGTCCGCTGATGCAGGAGGCGATGCAGTCTAGCTTCGGCGTATTCCGGCGAGGGGACACCTTGAAGGAGGGCTTGGAAAAGC
>JBKQQE010000047.1:0-12591 GCA_052326245.1 Xanthobacteraceae bacterium
AGTTGCTCCAGATCGCCGGACTCCTGATGCTGTCCCGGCTTGATCACCATTGGAGTGCGGCGGCGTCCGTCGCCTGGGTCGTCGTGGCGCAAGGCATCGCCGGAGTGGCAAAAGACATCACCAAGACGGCGTCGAAATCGGCCATCAAGGCCACCTCCGCCGAAGGCAGCGGACAGCTTTTCCGGTGGGTCGCGTGGTTCACCGGCTCGAAAAACGCGATGAAGGGCGTCGGATTCTTTCTCGGCGGCCTGCTGCTCGACGTCGTCGGCTTCAGCCCCGCGCTCTGGCTCATGGCGGCCCTGCTTTGCATTATTTTCCTGGCTGGCCTGTTCATGCTTCCTCCGCAGCTGGGGAAGGCGAAGTCGTCGAAGACGTTCAAGGAGTTTTTCGGCAAGTCGCGCGGTGTCAATCTGTTGGCCGCTGCCCGCGTGTTCATGTTCGGAGCCCGGGACGTTTGGTTCGTGGTCGGGCTGCCGGTGTTCTTGTATGCGAATGGCTGGTGTTTCCTGCAGGTCGGCGGCTTCCTCGCCGCCTGGACGATCGCCTATGGCGGCATCCAGGCGATTGCTCCCAGCTTCGTGACGCGCAGCGACGACGGACTGTCCCGCGAAGTGCCCGCGGCGCGCGTATGGGCGGCTTTGCTTGCGGCTGTTCCGATCGGCCTCGCCGTCATCATGCAGTCTGCCGACGTGAGCCGCCCTGATCTATTGCTGGTATCCGGACTGGCGCTGTTCGGAGTACCGTTCGCCGTGAATTCGTCGCTGCATTCGTACCTGATCCTCGCTTATGCCGGTTCGGAGAAGGCTGCCGAGGATGTGGGATTCTACTACGCGGCAAATGCCGCCGGCCGCCTGCTCGGAATCATTCTGTCCGGACTGCTGTATCAGCTCGCAGGAATCACCGGGTGTCTGCTGGGGTCCGCCGCGATGCTGATCCTTTGTCTTCTCATCACGTTCATGCTTCCTGTCGACCCGCGCCTGTCGCTTGCTCGGCAACAACAGGCGTAGCCTCGCGGGAACGGCGCCGGGAAGCCCGCGCCACTACTAGCGCCGCTCAGCCTCTATGCCGTCGCGCGCGGGATTTGTGTTTTGGCCACATTCCCGCACGGTACTTGCTGAGCTTGAACGCATTCTCGGCAAGGATCAGCTTTCGGCGTTGCAACTGCGCCGCAACGACCGCCTGATCCTGAGACCTGGACCAGAAGGCGCCCGGCTTGAGATCGCTGCGCCTGTTGTTCAGGAACACGGGATAAAACCATCCCAGGGTGCCGTCCTCCAGCCAGACGAAATTGGTCAGGTCGTACAGCGAAAAGTCGGCCAGCGTCAGCGCCGTGTTGATCGACTGGAAGTCGGCAATATCCGCCTCGACGATGACGACGTCGGTCTGCCGGAGCGTCTCGCGCGCACCTTGCAGGGCTTTCACCTCGCCGCCCTGAATATCCATCTTCAGCAGGAACGGGCCTTCGAGCTGCAACGCCTGAACCACACCATCAAGCGTGACCGCCTGGACTTTGCTGGTTCCGGCGTGCAGCCCATTCAGCCGTGCCCAATATGGATCACTCGGGGGACGGGTCGAAGCCCAATAGGGGTGCACGGAATTTGTAAATTCGATTTCGCCGGGCGTATCGCTGATGGCGGCGATCAGATAGTTGCCACCCAGCGCTTCCTTAATTTCACGCAGGGAGTTCTCGTAGAGTGCGTTGGCGTCGATGTTCAGTGGCGACGCATTCGGGAAAAGCCCGCTATCGAAATGATCGAGGAAAAAATTGCCGTCGGCGCAGCCGATGTCGATGACGGAAGAGAATTGCAGACCCTTGTTGAACAGGCCGGCAATCGAGGATGCGAACTGTCCATTCTGGTACCGGGTCATTTGCCCCACGCAAACCATCGATCGGTCTGGACATATCGACCTTTGATGACGCGGAAGTAACGCAGCCGGGCCAAAACTGGCCGAACCGGAGTCCTATCAGCTGCTTCGGATGAGTGGCTTGGGGAGACGTTGACGGCACCGATTCGCAAGCAATTGAACTTGCTGGCGAAAGACCCTCAGGCGGAGGTGGGGGGCTTGGCCTGGGGGAAACAGGCGGTGAAGGTCGCCCCCTTCTTGAGGACGCTTTCGATCAAGAGCCGGCCGCGGTGGCGGTTGACGATATGCTTGACCAGCGAGAGCCCGAGCCCGGTGCCGCCCTGGGAACGGCTGTCCCCGACATCGACCCGGTAGAACCGCTCGGTCAGCCGCGGCAGGTGCTCGGGCGCGATGCCGGGGCCGAAATCGCGCACCGCGACCCGCACTTCCGAGGCGCCATCGACGCCGCCGACGGTCACCAGCGACACCACCACCCGGCCGCCGGAGGCGCCATATTTCAGGGCGTTTTCGATCAGGTTTTCGAACACCCGCAGCAATTCCTCGCGGTCGCCCGCGATCGTCACCGGCGTCGACGGCAGGTTGACCTCGATTGCGACCTGGCGGTCCTTTGCCAGCGGCTCGAGGCCGTCCACCACCTCGCGAATGATCGGGACGATGTCGATCAGGGTGTCGGGCCTGACATGCGCGCTCAGCTCGACCCGCGACAGCGACAACAGATCGTCGATCAGCCGCGCCATCCGGGTGGCCTGGGCCTGCATGATCGCGAGAAACCGCTCGCGCGCCCGCACATCCTCGCGCGCCGGCCCCTGCAGGGTTTCGATGAAGCCCGACAGCGCCGCGAGCGGCGTCCGCAGCTCGTGGCTGGCGTTGGCGACGAAGTCGGCGCGCATTTCCTCGACCCGGCGCAGCGGCGTCTGGTCGTGGAACGTCATCAGCAGGAAGGCTTCGTTGCCCCCGAATGCGGTGGGAACGGCGATCGGCATCACGATCAGCTCCATCCATCGATCGACCGGCACGTGGTCGAGATAGGTGGTGCGTCGCGGCTCGGCGGTGGCGATCGCGCCGCGCAGCGCGGTGATGATTTCCGGCGAGCGCAGCGCGAACTGGGCGAGTTCGTTCTTGCGCAGCGCCGGCGCGAGCTGGGCGGCGGCGCTGTTGAAATGCAGCACCCGCCCGGCCCGATCGAGCAGCACCGCCGGATCCGGCATGCCTTCGACGAGCCCGCGCACCGCCGCGGTCTCGACCGCCGACACGCCCGCCGCTTCGCCCTTCGCCTGTTCGGCGTCGTGCAGCCGCCAGGGAATCAATGTCGCGCCGAGCAGGCAGACGAAGCCGATCACGGCATGGGTGATGGCCACGCCGTCATAGGCGACCAGCGCGGCGAGCGCGATTCCCGCCGCAAGCAGGATGATGGCCGACAGCCGCAACCGCTCGAGCCCGTTGTCGAGCGCGGAAGGTGGCGGCGGCGCGGTTTCCACCGTCCGGGAACCTTGGCTCGATCGGTTAAATGCCACCATCACCATGATCTCGCACGATACGTGGTGATCGCGCGCCCTGTTCGTCGAGCGCCTTGAGCGCGCTGCGGACGCGCTTGTCGCGGGCGCCGAGCATGACTTCGCGATACGTCAGGACGGTGACGGAGAGCACGAAGGGAACGATATAGTAGAGCACCCTGAACAGCAGCATGCCCGCGAGCAGTTCTTCCTTGTCGAACTCCCACAGTCCGATCAGCATGGCGGCGTCGAACACGCCGAGGCCGCCGGGTGAATGCGAGGCGAAACCCAACAGCGTGGCGGAAACGAAAATCACGGCGACGACGACGAAGCCGACATGCGGTTCATCGGGCAGCAGCACGAACATCGCCAGCGCGCAGAACCCGAGATCGACGATTCCGATGACGATCTGCAGCAGCGTCAGCGGGCCGCCCGGCAACTGCACCGTCCAGGTGCCGCGCCCCATCCGCCGCGGGCTGGTCCAGACCCAGAGCACGTAGCCGACCAGCGCGGCGATGATGAGGAGCGCGATCCCCCGATTGAACAAAGGCGGCAGCTGATCGACCGCGGAGGCCGCTTCGGGGTGGTAGAACACCCCGATGCCGAGCACCGCGGCGTTGCCGAGCCAGAACGTGAGGCCGGCGATGAAGCAGATCTTGGCGACCTCGACCGCGGTCAGCCCCTCGGCCGAATAGATGCGATAGCGCACGGCGCCGCCGGTGAAGACGCTGGCCCCGACATTGTGGCCGATCGAATAGCTGGTGAACCCCGCCAGCGCGGCGACGCGGTAGCGCACGTCGGACCGGCCGATCGTGCGCAGCGCGAACAGGTCGTAGAACGTCAGGGTGAAATAGCCGGCGAAGACGCAGACGGCGGCAAGCGCGATGGCGTGTCGATCGGTGCCGCGCAGCGCCTTGACCAGCGCCTCGACGTCGAGGTTCCTGAGCATGTGAAACAGGATGAAGCACGCGGTCACGATGATCGTGACACTGATCACAATGCCGAGCTTGTGCAGGATTTGCCTTTCGCGCAGAACCGCGATGGTTCTGCGTAGTGATCGCAGCATCTCAACCTCGAATGCCATCCCTCGCGCGCCGCCGGAAAAGCCGGGCACCGCGGGCTTTCGCGCGACGCCAATATTCGCCTGCAGGATCCGTGGTAGCAGAACCCGGGCGGTGCGGCGAGTGCGGCGTTGCGCGGCTCCTGAACCGCCGGCGTTCGCCCCCAGGCGAGCGCCATGGCGCCCCGGGCGTTCGCCCGAGATCCGGGCTTATCGCCTCTTAGGCGTGCACCGCCGTTCCGGCCTGCCCACCGGCGGTAGATCCGGCGCGCGCCGGCGTCAATTCGCCGCAGCGTGACGGGAGATCACCCATTGCCGGAGCACCGTTCCCACCGCGCAGCCGACAAGATAGAGCGCGAACAGGACGAGCCCAAGATCGCACCAGTAGCCGATGCGGCCCGGCAACAGATGCGCGAAGGCGAGGCCGGCAGCCGCCGCGACCACCGCCCCGACCAGACCGAGCATCGCCGGCGACAGCGGCTGGCCGCGATGGACGACGGAAATCCAGCCCATGCCGAGACCGATCAGCAAGGCCCCCGCCAGCCACCCCCAGTGAAACATCGCGAGATAGGCCATGGCTATTCCTTCACCACGAACTCGATCCGGCGGTTCTGTGCCCGCCCTTCTTCGGTCTCGTTCGACGCCAATGGCCTGGTGCTGCCGTAGCCGACCGCATTCAACCGTTCCGCCGGCAAGCCGGCGCGAACCAGATAATCCACCACCGCCTGGGCGCGCTTCTCCGACAGCGTCTGGTTGGTGCCGCTGTCCCCCGCCGCGTCGGTGTGACCGGCGATCTCGATCGCGGCGGAGGGACAGCGCAGCGCGGTTTCGGCGAGGTGGTCGAGCAGGCCGAGCGAATCGCGATCGATGGTCGAACTGCCGGTGTCGAAGCGGATCCTGCCCTTGGTGAACAGATCGGCGAACAGCTGCTGGCAGACCGACGCATCCACCGGGGTTGCCGCGGGACGGACCGAGATGTCGGCGGTCGCCTTCCAGCCCGGGGGCAGCTCGCCGGTCAAACCGGCGCGAATCTGGTCGGCGGCGAGGGGGTAAAGCGCATCGCCGGACAGCTTGATCTCGCGGTCGGCGATCACCAGCGACCCGGTCGACAGCCGCGACAGCGCGCTGAGCGCGACGGTGGCGGCATTGCCGAATCCGGACGGCGCCCCGACGCTGGCCTTGAGCTGATCGACCACCTTCTCGTCGAAGAACTTGCGCGTCGCGGCGGCGACCAGCGCCGCATGGACGGCGTTGTCGGGAACGTAGCCCGTGAACGTCACGGTCACCGCGACAGGATCCTTGTTGGCCTGGAAGATATAGGGCGGCGCCTTGATGGCATTGTCGGCGACCGTATAGCCCGCGGGAAGGTTCTTCAGCGCCGCGGCGATCGCCTCGCGGCCGCCGAGCTCGCGCGCCATGCCGACCAGCCTGACGGAGCTGTCGGTCAGCGTGATCTTGCCGTCCTTCAGCCTGGCGATCTGATCGATCAGCAGCAGCGCCGCGGCGTCGAACTGCGCCGGCGCGCCCCGCGCCAGGCCCATCTGGTCGGTCACCTCGACCCCGGCGACGCGAGCCCGCGCGGCGTCGAGCAGCTTCGCCTTCACCGCCGGCAGCGGCGCATTGCCGCCCAGCGCGATGCGGGCGACGTCGCGTTCGGCGGTCCAGACAAACGGCCGGGCCTCGGGCACCAGGCGGGTCTCGTCGTTGACGAGGCGGACACCGGCAACGCCGCCGACCCGCGCCAGGGCGTCCTGGCGACCCTCCTCGGAGAACGCATCGGCGGCCAGCGTCACGTCGCGGCCGGCAACGCTCAGCCGGGTCTGGGCGAGGACGCTGTCCTTCAGCGCCGCGCCGGCTCGCCCCGCGAGGTCGTTTTCCAGGGGGGCGGTGCCGGTCCACGCCGCGACGCCCCAAAGCACCGCCAGGGGGATCAACCCGGGCCACCACTTGTTAGCCCACCTGAAAAAGCCACGCATTCCGATACCTTAGAGCATGATCCGGAAGGTTGGAGAACCGAGGTCCAACGCCACCCCGCCCGACCGGGCCCCGGGAGCGCGATCGCGGCAGTGAAAACAAACGCTTGCGGGGGTGTCAATTTGGAAATCATGGGGCCGTCCCAGGTCCCGCCATGGATAACGGTTTGTTCAGCGCTTGCTGGCACAACCGGATAGGTCGAATTGGCTCCGGTGCAACCCACCCTGATGACGCTTCGCAGCAACATGATACGTGCCGGCCTCGGAGCCCTGTATTTTTCCGGGGCTCACAACCTGCTGCGGCCGCTGCTGGCGGGGGTCGGCGTCATTCTGATGCTGCATCACGTACGCCCCGCCCGCTCCGACCCGTTTCAGCCCAACCGCCACCTGGAAATCACGCCCGACTTTCTTCGCGCCACGCTCGAGCATGTTCGCGAGCTCGGGCTCGATATCATCGACCTCGACGAGATGCACCGGCGCATGACCGCGCGCGAGTTCTCCCGCCGTTTCGTCTGCTTCACCTTCGACGACGGCTATCGCGACAACCGCGACTTCGCGCTTGCCGTGATGCGCGACCACGGCGCGCCCTTCACCGTCTATGCCGCCGCCGACTTCGCCGACGGTCGCGGCAAGTTCTGGTGGCTCGCACTCGAACAGGTGGTGGCAAAGGCCGACTCCATCGAGCTTCCGGTCGGCAACGGCATCCGGCTCGACACCTCCACGCCGGCCGCCAAGGAGGCCGCCTATGATCGCATTACGCCCTGGCTGCGCGCGATGCCGACCGACCAGGCCATGCACGACGCGCTGCGCGCGCTGTGCGCCCGCCATGGCGTCTGCGCCGACGCCGCCGGTCGCGACCTCTGCATGAGCTGGGACGAACTGCGCGATTTTGCCGCGGATCCACTGGTGACGATCGGCGCGCACACGCTGAGCCACTGTTACCTGGCCAAGGCCACCCGCGAGGACGCCGACCACGAGATGGCGGCGAGCCGCGCGCGGATCGAGAACGAACTGCAGCGGCCGGCGCAGCATTTCGCCTATCCCTACGGCAACAAGCTCGCCGCCACCGCGCGCGAATTCGACCTGGCGCGCCAACTCGGCTTCAAGACCGCGGTCACCACCCGGCCCGGCATGCTGTTTCCCGAAAACGCTGCCCATCCGACGGCGCTGCCCCGGATTTCGCTCAATGGTCATTTTCAGGACCGGCGCTTCCTGTCGGTGCTGACCTCCGGCGCGGCGACCGCGATCTGGAAGGGATTTCGCCGCGTCGACGCGGCCTGAAGGCCGCGGCCCCGGACCGAACCGGCGCATTCTCCCGTTCTTGACTCGCCGCATCCGCCGGATCAAACCACAAGCGACATTTGTTCGCACGGCGGAGAAAAGAATGTTTACCGACCTGTTTTCGCTCAAGGGCCGTGTCGCCCTCGTCACCGGCGGCTCGCGCGGCATCGGCAGAATGATCGCGGCCGGCTTCCTCGCCCAGGGCGCGGCCAGGGTCTACATCACCGCGCGCAAGGCCGGCCCGTGCGAGGAGACGGCCAAGGAACTCTCCAAGCAATATGGCGGCGAGTGCATCGCCCTGCCGATCGACATTTCGACCCTGGCCGGCGTCGAGACGCTGGCGAACGAACTGAAGAAGCGCGAACCGAAGCTCGACATTCTGGTCAACAACGCGGGCGCGGCGTGGGGCGCGGATTTCGACGAATTCCCGGAAAGCGGCTGGGACAAGGTGATGAACCTCAACGTCAAGACGCCGTTCTTCCTGACCAAGGCGCTGGCTGCGCCGCTGCGGGCGGCGGCGACCGCCGAGCGACCCGCCAAGGTGATCAATATCGCCTCGATCGACGGCATCTTCGTCAACCCGATGGAGACCTACTCCTACGCGGCCAGCAAGTCGGGGCTGATTCACCTGACCCGGCGCATGGCGATGCGGCTGATCAAGGATCACATCGTGGTGTCCGCGATCGCACCGGGCCCCTTCAGTTCGGACATGAACCGCGCCGCGCGCGACAATGCCGACACCGTGGCCCAACGCGTTCCCGCCGGACGGATCGGGCGCGACGAGGACATGGCGGGCACCGCGATCTTCCTGGCCGCGCGCGCCGGCGACTATGTGGTCGGCGCCACCATCGCGGTGGACGGCGGCATCGTCTACGCCAACCCCGGCATCAAGGGCGACGGCTGGGAGTGAGGATCAAGCAAGTTCCTCATGGTGAGGAGGCGCTTGCGCCGCCTCGAACCATGAGGAGGATCAAGCGGAATTCCTCATCCTGAGGAGCCGCGAAGCGGCGTCTCGAAGGATGAGGCCACGGCCCGGCCTCATGGTTCGAGACGCGCCTTCGGCGCTCCTCACCATGAGGAGATATCTCGCGCTCTCGGAGATGTGCTCAATAGGTTTCGACGTGATAGCGGCCGCTCTCGCGCAGGCTGGCCTTGACCGCGGTCCAGTCCAGCGCCGCGAGCCGGCAGACGTCGGCGAACGCCTCGTCGACGCCGCTCTCCATGCCGCGCAAGCCGCAGATATAGACATGGGTGTGCGGATCATCGAGCAGCGCGGCGACGCGCGGGCCCTCGGAGCGAATCCGGTCCTGCACGTAGGTGCGCGGCTGGCCCGGCACGCGCGAGTAGCAGAAATGCCGCGTCAACAGCGATTCCGGCACCTTCTGCAGCGGCCCGAAATACGGCAGCTCCTCCGGCCGCCTGGCGCCGAAGAACAGCAGCAGATGTCCCGGCGCCTGCGGCATCGCGCGACGGTGGCGTTCCGTGAAGGCGCGGAACGGCGCCGATCCGGTTCCGGTGCAGATCATCAGCAGGTTGGCGGCCGGATCGTTCGGCATCAGGAAGGTCGCGCCGAACGGGCCGGTGACCTGCACATGCGCGCCGCGCGGCAGGTCGCACAGGTAGTTGGAGCAGATCCCGCCCGGGTCGCGCTTGACGGTGAGCGCCAGGTTGTTGGTGTTCGGCTTCTCGCCGTCGCGCTCGCTCGCCACCGAATACAGCCGCGGGACATGCGGCTTGCCCGCGGCGTCAACGCCCGGCGGAATGATGCCGATGCTCTGGCCTTCCAGCACCGGAAACGGCTGGTCGCCGAAGTCGAGAATGATGTGGCGGACATCGGAATCCGCCGCCGCGTCGGTCAGGCGGAAGTTGCCGGTGACGGTGGCGGTGGCGGGCTTGCCGCGGTTGTAGAGATTGACGGTCGGCTTGCTGGCGGACGCGGGCGCGACCGCCTTGCCGCCGAGGCCCTTGCGCGCCTCTGCGAGCAGCGCGCCGACATCGTCTTCCAGCGCCTCGATCGCGCCATCCGCCGCGGCGATGTTTTCCTCCTGCCGCGGCAGCTCCTCCCAGGAAAACTGCTGTTCCAGCGTGTAGGCTTTCGCCACCACCCGCCAGTTGTCGATGGCGCCGGTCGGACACGGCGAAATGCAGTCCATGCAGTAGTTGCAGATCTCCGCATCGACCACATAGTTGTTGTCGTCGTGGGTGACGGCGTCCCGCGGACACGTCTCCTCGCAGGTGTTGCACCGGATGCAGATCTCCGGGTCGATCACGTGCTGTTTGAGAAGCGCTTCTGCCTGCATGATCCGCCGGTCCGCCTGGTGCCCTGCTTCCGAAGTTCGTGTTACGCGCGACCTGCTCAGCGACGGACTTCGGAAGCAAAAGAGCGCGAGCAGGTCGATGTTCCCTGGAATCGGTTCCGATTTGAGCCCCCGGGACAAACGTACCGCAACCGGCCCGGGGATTTCAAATCGGCGGACCGGTGGCGTGGATCCGACATTCGCCACCCACCAGCCCGCAAGTTCGCGACGCAAATGATGGAGTCGGACCGCTAGGCGGCCTCGATCTTCACGTATTCGAATTCGCCCGGCTTGTTGTCGATGCCGACCTTCGGCGGCGAAATCCAGGGCGCGTATTTTCCGGGTTCGGCCACCGGCACCATCAGCGAGGCGATGAAGTCGCCGTCCGCCGGTGACGGCAGATAATTGTCGCGCAGCTTCGCCCATTCCGCAGCGCTGACGAGCACGCCCTTCGGGGTCGCCTCGACATTGGCGAATTCGCCGATCTGGCGATGGAACGCGGTGTGCGGCAATTCCAGACGGAAGGCGACCCCGGCCTTCTCGATGATCTTGTTCCAGCGCTCGACGCCCTTGGCGCAGTCGGCGGTGTAGTCGTCGCGCAGCCGCATGTTGAGCGCGGTCAGCGCCGGCTCGTCCACCAGCTTGATCTCGCCGTTGACCAGCTTCAGGACCTTGTAGAAGTCGTTGGTCAGCCGGTGGTCGTCCTCGATCTTGGTTTCCTGGAAACGGCCCTTCAGTCCGGCGTTGTAGAAATTCGCCGCGTTGGTCGAGACCTCGGAGCCGAACAGGTCGAGCGACAGCGAGTAGTGCAGGTTCATCTTCTTCTGCATGGTCGGCAGATCGACGACGCCGAGCGCACGAACCCTGGCGATATCGTTCGGGTCCTCGATGCCGGCGGCCTTCATCGCCTCGCAGGTCCGCTGCAGCACGCGTCCGACGCCGGTCTCGCCGACGAACATGTGGTGCGCTTCCTCGGTCAGCATGAAGCGGCAGGTGCGCGACAGCGGATCGAAGCCGGATTGCGCCAGACTCTCGAGCTGCATCTTGCCGTCGCGGTCGGTGAAGAAGGTGAACATGAAGAACGACAGCCAGTCCGGCGTTTCCTCGTTGAAGGCCCCCAGCATGCGCGGCGAATCGGCGTCGCCGGAGCGACGGCGCAGCAGCTCATCGGCTTCCTCGCGGCCGTCGCGGCCGAAATATTTCTGCAGCAGGTAGACCATGGCCCACAGATGGCGGCCTTCCTCGACATTGACCTGGAACAGGTTGCGCATGTCGTAGAGCGAGGGCGCGGTCTTGCCGAGATGGCGCTGCTGCTCGACGGAGGCGGGCTCGGTATCGCCCTGGATCACCACCAGGCGGCGCAGCATGGCGCGGTATTCGCCCGGCACTTCCTGCCAGGCCAGTTCGCCCTTGTGCTGGCCGAAATTCACCAGCCGCCCTTCTTCCTGCGGCGCCAACAGCACGCCCCAGCGGTATTCGGGCATCCGCACATAGTCGAACTTCGCCCAGCCCTTCGGATCGACGCTGACGGCGGTGCGCAGATAGACCAGCGACTCCTGGAAGCCTTCCGGCCCCATGTCCTTCCACCAGTCGAGATAGCCCGGGTGCCAGCCCTCCAGCGCCTTCAATACCTGGCGGTCCTCGGTCAGATTCACGTTGTTCGGAATCTTGGTGCTGTAGTCGACATTCATCAGATTCATGGTCAGCTCCCGTGGTGGAGGCAGGGACCGTGCGGGCGGACGCGCCCGACGGCCCCGCTCCGGTCAAACGCGCGTCATGTCGTAAATCGGTCGCTCGCCGCTACCGTAGCGGCGCAAGGCGCCCAGCTCGCCGACCCCGTTGGGGCGCTGGTAGATCCAGTTCTGCCAGGCGGTCAGTCGCGCGAAGATCTTGGATTCCATGGTCTCCGGCCCGACGAAGCGAAGATTGGCTTCGAGGCCGGTGAGGCTGTCCGGCGAGAAGCTCGCGCGCTCCTCCATGAACACGCGCACCTCGTCGTCCCAGTCGATGTCGTCGAGCGCGAAGGTGACGAGGCCGAGCTGCTCGGCGGTCTCGGCGTCGAGCGGCTGGCCGATCTGCGACTTCGCCCGCTCCAGATCCGACGCATCGGCCTGGAACCGGCACTGCAGCCGGGTCAGCCCGTGGCTCATCGGATAGGCGCCGAAATTCGCCGCGGTCAGCACGAGCTCGGCCGGCGGCCGGTTGTCGCCCTGCTTTTCGCCGATCAGCATGTAGGAGCGATCGGCGGCGAACACCAGTTCCGCAAGCGTGCCGACGAAACACGAGCCGGGCTCGACCAGCGCCACCAGCGTGCGCGAGGTGACGTCGACCCGCTTCAGCACGCGCTTCCAGTAGTGGCGGATCTCGTTGACCAGCCAGTTGCCCTTGTTGTTCTCGAGGAAGGCGTCATGGGCCAGCACCTGAGCGCGATCGCCGTGCGACTTGAACACCAGCATCGCGGTGCCGAGCTCGTTGATCCGCAGATGCAGGATGACGTCGTCGAGTTCGCGCGCGACCTGCAGCGGCCAGAACGCCGCGCCACGCCGCAGCATGTCGTCGCAATCCGCGGGCGGGGCCGCGTCGGGCGCCTTGATCGAGATGGTCGCGGTCCGCGCCTCGCG
>JBKQQE010000048.1:0-5417 GCA_052326245.1 Xanthobacteraceae bacterium
GCGCTTCCGAGCGTGACGACCCTGACCAACGCCCCCGACGGCCTCGACGATCCTAGTCTTGGCCTACAATCACGCAGCCTCCAATCCATTCTTGCTGTCGAGGACAAAGATCAGATCGTCGAGTTGCGCGGCGCTCGCCTTCGCCTTCACCGCCAGGGGAACGTCGGCGAGCCCGTGGCCATCCTCTTAGCCCTCGATCGCCTCTTCGACATCCGCGCGGCCGCCGCACTCCGGTTGTGGCGCGGTCTGACTGGCCGCGATCCTGGACCTGACCTCGGCACGCTCACCCGGGATCGCCGCATCCGGCTCATCCTCGCGCTCCGCGCGCTCGACGGCCGGCTTGCGGAAGCGACCTATCCCGAGATTGCCGCAGCCCTCTTCGACACCGCTCCGATCTCCAAGCGCGACTGGATTTCGCACGAGCTGCGCGATCAGACCGGCCGTCTTGTCCGGCTCGGATTTTCAATGATGTGGGGCGGCTATCGTCGCCTTTTGCTCCACCCCTACCGCCGCCGCGTATAGCGCTCCGCGCGTCCGGATGCGCGTTCGCCGCCTTCCGAGATCGCACTATTTCGGACCGGGTCTCGTCCGCCACCGTGATCGCTGACAGCCGCCGTCATTCGACGGCCGCCCACGCAATCACGGAGGTATCCCATGTCCACCAACCTCGCAGGTTTGCCGCCGCGCTACCTGCGCACGCCCGAAGCCGCCCGCTTTGTCGGCCTCTCCATCCGCACCCTCGAGAAGCATCGCATCTATGGCACCGGCCCGCGCTATTCGAAGCTCGGGGGCCGCGTCGTCTATCGCGTCGAAGACCTGCAGGCCTGGGTCGATGCCGCCGCGAAGGCGTCGACCTCCGATCCCGGCAAGGTCATCGTGCTGCCGGCGAAGCGCCACACGCCGGCCGAGCTCGAACAAGCCCGCCAGCCGCGCCGCTGACTTCACCAATGTCGGCGCGCCACCGCACACGATCCGAACGCGAGCAACTCGAACTGTTTCGAGCGCTGCCGGGCGATCTAGCGCCACGCGATGCGCAGGACCTCATGGCCTTTCCCTTCTTCAGCCTCGCCAAAACGCACCGCACGACGCCGATCGATTACCGGATGAACGACATCGCCATCCGCGTCGAAGCCGTCCCCGAGCACGGCATGGCCACCATCTGGGACGCCGATGTGCTGATCTGGGCTGCCACCCAGATCGTCCAGGCGCGCGATGCTGGCCTGCGCACGTCACGCCTGATGGCCGCCACGCCCTACGAGATTCTCACCTTCATCGGCCGCGGCGTCAGCGTGCGGGACTATCACCGCCTGAAGGCGGCGCTGGACCGTTTGCAGTCCACCACTGTCGCCACCTCGCTGCGCCAGACCAGCGAGCGGCGCATGCACCGCTTCTCCTGGATCAACGAATGGACCGAGCGCGCCGACGCGCATGGGCGCGCCGACGGCATCGATCTCATCGTGCCGGACTGGTTCTACCGCGCCGTCCTCGACGACGCGCTCGTGCTCACCATCGACCGCGAATACTTCAAGCTGACCGGCGGTCTTGAGCGCTGGCTCTATCGCATCGTGCGAAAACACGCCGGCAAGCAGCGCGCAGGTTGGCGGTTCGACTTCCGCCACCTTTACGGCAAGTCGGCGAGCCTTTCGCCGTTCAAGCGCTTCGCGTTCGAGCTGCGTGATCTCGCACGCCGACAGCCGCTCCCGGGCTATCGGCTCGGCGTCGAACGCGACCGCGCAGGCCGTGAGCTTCTCGTCTTCGCCCGCAGCCACGTATCCACAGCCGCTTGTGGACAACCTGTTGAAGCCGTCGTGCCTTCGGGAACCCCGAAGCCCGTGCCATCGGGAACCGACGTCGCGTGCCATCAGGAACCCGAGGCCACCTTTTCCGATGGAAATTCCGTCGCTTGCGAGCCGCCTAACTTAGAATCTAACCAGGAAGAATCTAACTCTTCTGATGTTGGGCATGCCGCTGTTCAGTGCAAAACCCGGAGCAGCGCACGATGATCGTCGCGCTGCTCAACCAGAAAGGCGGCGTCGGCAAGACAACGCTCGCGCTGCATCTTGCCGGACAATGGGCCCGGCAAGGAAAGCGGATCACACTGATCGACGCCGACCCGCAAGGCTCGGCGCTGGACTGGTCCGAGCAGCGCGCACGCCGGCGCTTTGACCGCCTGTTCGGCGTCATCGGCCTGGCGCGCGACACGTTGCATCGTGAGGCGCCCGAACTCGCCCGTCATGCCGATCACGTCATCATCGACGGGCCACCGCGTGTCGCCGCGTTGCTGCGCTCGGCGCTGCTCGCGGCTGACCTCGCGCTGATCCCGGCGCAGCCGTCTCCGTTCGATGGCTGGGCGTCGGCGGAAATGCTCGCGCTGGTCGCCGAGGCCCGCGTCTTTCGCCCTGCGCTCGTCGCCCGCTTTGTCCTCAATCGCTGCCCCGCGCGCACGATCATAGCCCGCGAGACCGCGCACAGTCTCGCTGATCATGATCCGCCAGCGCTTGCCACGCAGATCGGCCAGCGCGTGATGTTCGCGGACGCGGCGCGCGCCGGCCAGCTCGTCTTCGAGCAGGACGAGCATGGCTTGGCTGCGCGCGAGATTGCGGCGCTGGCGGCCGAGATCGAAAGGGTCGTGCCATGACCGCGCGCGACCGCAATAGCGGCTTCGCGGCGCGACCGCGCGACGCCGAGACCTGGATCAGGACACCCGATCTCGCTTCAGCCGGCGACTCTGCCGCCGCCATCTACACGGCCCGGCTCACCGTCGACATCACGCCCAGCTTACGCGGGCGCATCAAGATCGCCGCCTTTCAGCGCGGCGTCACCGTCGCCGACATGCTGCGCGACCTGCTCGCGCGCGAATTTCCCGACACCGATGGAGGCCGCCCGTGAGAGCCGATCCTAACGACGGCCGCGCGCCGCGGCCTGACGTCGGACCATTACCGACGCACGTCGAGCTGACCTGGCTCGAAGGACGCATCGAGCATTGGATCCGCTTCGGCCATGACACCGGCGAGACGATCCTCGACCGCCGCCGCCGCGTGTTGACCTTCGCGCCGCGCAGCGTCTTCGCCTTCGTGCGCTGGGCCGCCAACGATTTCGGCACGATCATCTCGCGCATCGACATCGTGCGCACGATCGACCGCGGCGAACCGTATCAAACGCTGCCCTTCGTCCGTCCTGGCGGCGACATCCTGCTGCGCATCAGCGGATGGCCGACGGTCGAACGCGTCCTTCAGGCGATCGACGCCGTGGAGGCGCTCGGGATCGATCCGGCTGACGCCGCGCCCGATCACTGGCGCCATCTCCACAACCGGCTCGTCGCCGGCGAGCCGCCGCGTCCCTATAGCCGCGAGCAGCATCGCGCCTGGCTCCTGCGCCGGAGGGTACTGTCATGACGCGCTTCGGCTACGTCATGACGACGTACTTCGCGCTACTGGGTTTCGCTTGCGCGGCGATCTTTCCCGTCTCGCCGAAGTTCATCTGGAACGCCAGCGCCAGCGTGCCGATCGGACTCTACGCCATTCGCCCGGCCGGCACCCTTCAGGTGACCGAGCTGGTGGTCGTAAGGCCGCCCGACGCGCTCGCGAGCTTCCTCGACGAGCGTCGCTACCTGCCCAAGGGCGTGCCCATGCTGAAGCGCGTGCTCGCGCTTCCTGGGCAGGCCGTCTGCCGTACCGATCGCACCATCACCGTCGACGGGATCGCGATGGGCGATGCCCTCGACCGCGATAGAAGCGGTCGGCCGCTTCCCGTCTGGCAGGGCTGCCGGCGCATTCCTGCCGGCCAAGTCTTCCTGATGAACTGGCAGTCCGAGGACTCCCTCGACGGCCGGTCTTTCGGCCTGCTGCCTGCCACCACCATCGTCGGCCGGGCCGATCCCCTCTGGACGCGCGAGGAGGACTGATCGTGCCTCAACACCATAGTTCGCGCGCACTTCGCTCACACCCGTCACGCACGCGCCCTTCCTCCCTCCCGGCGGCCGCTACAGATCATCCGGCCGGTTTTGGGCGTCGACACCGCGCCATGCTCGGCCTTGCCCTTGCCGTCGCGATGACGCTTGCCTGTAGCGAGGCGTATTCCCAGCCGACAGCGGTCCGGCGCGCCACAGCCGATGCTGTCAGCGCGCCCTTCGCCGCATTCGTTGCTGAGGCCTCGCAACGCTTCGGCATTCCGGCGGGGTGGATACGCGCCGTCATGCGCGCCGAAAGCTTCGGCGACGTGCGTGCCATTTCACCCAAGGGCGCAATCGGTTTGATGCAGATCATGCCCGATACGTGGGCCAGTCTGCGCCTTCGCTACAGGCTCGGCGTCAATCCCTACGATGCCCACGACAACATCATCGCCGGTGCAGCGTATCTGCGTGAGCTGCACGACCGGTATGGTATCCCCGGCTTCCTCGCGGCCTACAATGCCGGTCCCGCGCGCTGGGAAGATCATCTCGCGACCGGCCGGCCGCTGCCTGCGGAGACGCGCGCCTACCTCACCCGTCTCACGCCGATCGTCGGCGAAACGGCCGCCGACGACACGGTCATACTCGCCGGCGTGGTGAAATCCTGGACCGAGGCGTCACTGTTTCCAGTGCGCCCGGCAGGTCCACCAAGCGACACATCATCAGCATCACGGCCGCACTCGTCGCAGCCGTCGACCAACCGTCCGGCGCAGGATTGGACGGGCCTCGCGCCGCAGTCCGATGGACTATTCGTCGCCCTGTCGAACCGGGAGCGGTCGCAATGATTGCGATCGGTGGCAATCGTGCTGTGGAGGGCTGTGGCGGGGGTTTGTGTGGAAGTGATCGTCAGCACAGGAATCCAACCAACGGACGGCAAGGGAAAAGGCCGGCCTTCGGCGCGGCGCATATGGTTGGGAAGATTGAAGAATTCACCAATGGCACCACTACCCCCTGCTGGCGCTTTCTGCAAATAGTTCAGAGATTTCAATCCTCCGAGCGCCGTCGGTCCGATTTGCTTCAGGGCGCCACACCGTGACGACCCGCGACGACGATCTGCGCGTCCGGCCCGGGCGCATCCAGCACGGCAACCGCGGCGGCAAGCGCCCACAGACCTTCGTCGGCGAGGTGATACGGGCCGCGAAGAAGGCCGGGCATGCCGGCAACAGCTTCCGCTCGAGCCAGGGCCGCAGCCGCTCGCGGTTCGGCCGCGGCCGGCGCGCGGCGATCTCGATCCGGCTGCGATCGAACGCCCGGCGGGTGGTGATGAAGGCGCGCGTTGTCCGCCATCAGGGCACACGCTTCCGTTCGGCGCCGCTCCCCAAACATATCGCCTACCTGAAGCGCGAGGGCGTCACGCGCGATGGCCAGAACGCGCGCGTGTTCGACGCCGCCTCCGATACGGCGGATGAACGCGCCTTCGCCGAACGCTGCGAGGATGACCGCCATCACTTCCGCTTCATCATCTCGC
>JBKQQE010000049.1:0-5279 GCA_052326245.1 Xanthobacteraceae bacterium
AAGCGCGACGTCGAACTGCTGGATGGCGGTTCGATCTACTGGGTGATCAAGGGCGAAATCGCCGCGCGCGAACGGCTGCTGGCGATCGAGCCGTTCCGCGACAAGGACGGTATCGCGCGCTGCCGTCTGGTCATGGAGCCGAAATTGATCGCGGTGGTGCCGCGTCCGATGCGGCCGTTCCAGGGGTGGCGCTATCTGGCGGCCGACGCGGCGCCGCCGGACCTCGGCAAGCGCGGCGACGGATGGGCCGAAATGCCCGAGCCGATGCGCCGCGAACTGCGCGACCTCGGTCTGATCTAGCGAGATCGTGCGGAATTCTGCCGTGCGCGCCGGATCGGTTGGCGCCGCGCCGACCGTCTATACCTTCATGTTGTCGATCAGCCGCGTCGTGCCGATCCTGGCGGCGACCAGCAGCCGGACCGGACCGTCGCCCAGCGTGGCAACCGGCGCCAGGGTATCGGCGTGGCGTGCCTCGAGGTAATCCAGGGCGAAACCCGCACGCGTGATGGTTTCGGCTCCCGCGGCGAGGGTGGCTTCGAACGCCTCGCCGGCGCGCAGCCTGGCGGCGGTGTCCTTGAGAACGCGATGGAGGGTCGTCGCGATCGCGCGGTCCGCCGCCGACAGGTAGACGTTGCGCGATGACATCGCCAGGCCGTCGCGCTCGCGGACGATCGGCGCGCCGACCACCTTGACCCCCAGATCGAGGTCTCGCGCCATCCGGGTGACCACCTTGAGCTGCTGAAAATCCTTTTCGCCGAATACCGCGAGGTCCGGGCGGACCTGGGCGAACAGCTTCGCGACCACGGTGGCGACGCCGCCGAAGAAGTGCGGCCGGAACCGGTCCTCGAGCCCGCAGACCGCCGGTCCCTCGACCCCAACGCGGGTCGCGAAGCCGGCCGGATACATGGTGCCAGCATCCGGGTTCCAGACCAGGTCGACGCCCGCGTCGGCAAGTTTGGCTAGATCGGCCCGCCAGGTCCGGGGGTAGGACGCGAGGTCCTCGTGGGGCGCGAACTGGGCGGGATTGACGAAGATCGAGACCACCACGCGCTCGGCCCGCCGCCGGGCGAGGCGAACCAGCGAAATATGGCCGTCATGGAGCGCCCCCATGGTCGGGACCAGCGCGATGGACGACCGACGCGCGCGCAGACGGTCGAGGGCTTTGCTCAGCGCGGGGAGCGTTCGGGCGATCGAAGGTGGGCGGGACATCTGGACTCGGGTGTGTGGGCTGAACGGGCAGGCGACGTCGACGGCAACGCGAATTGTGGCAAACCGACATGCGGGATTGCGCGGGGTTTTGCAATCCTTGACATCGCGCGGCGCCGAACGCGCGCCGGTTTCCGCCGCCGTTCTCCGAGGCGCGGCGCGCTGCGTCGTTCATGATGAACGCCAAGAATGATGGTCGGCGACGCAAATTGCTTGACCGACGCGGCCCATGATTTGACAATGTGTTTGAGGGCTCACTCCATGTTGCTGCAGGCAAGTCAAAGCCAGTCGGGCGCGGCCCACGTGATCGTCCTGGGTAACGAAAAGGGCGGTTCGGGCAAGTCGACCACGGCGGTGCATATTGCGGTGGCTTTGCTCAAGGCCGGCCAGCGCGTTGCCTCCATCGATCTCGACAGCCGGCAGCAGAGCTTTAGCCGCTATGTCGCCAATCGGGCCGCCTGGGCGCGGCGGACCGGGCTCGACCTCGAACTGCCGCAGCACCGCTGTATCGTGCTCGGCACCAGCATGATGGTCGCGGAGAACGAGGCATCCGAGCTGGCGCAGTTTGCCGAAGCGTTGAGTTCGGTGGAACGGACCTTCGATTTCGTCGTCATCGATACGCCGGGCAACGACAGCTACCTGATGCGACTCGCGCATTCGCTCGCCGATACCCTGGTGACGCCGATCAACGACAGCTTCCTCGACTTCGACGTGCTCGGCACGGTCGACCCGCAGACCTATTCCTGCACCGGCGAAAGTCATTACGCCACCATGGTGCGCGAATCGCGCAAGCAGCGCCGCCAGCTCGACGGCACAACGACCGACTGGATCGTGGTGCGCAACCGGCTGTCGATGCTCGGATCGCGCAACAAGCAACTGGTCGCGGATGGCCTGCAGCAGCTTTCGTTCCGCCTCGGCTTTCGCGCTCTGGATGGATTCGCGGAACGGGTGGTCTACCGGGAGTTCTTTCCGCGCGGGTTGACCGCGCTCGACAATCTCGACGAGGCGACGCTTGGCACGCGTCCCAGCATGGGTCACGTGACTGCGCGCGAAGAAGTCATTGGGCTGCTGCGGCAGCTGAAACTGCCGCTCGACGAGCGCGGACGTCGTCGCGCGCTGGCGCGCGCGGAATGGTTCGCGCAGGTCGACAAGCCGCTGGAGCTCGACGACATCGTCAGCGCCTGATCGCGCGCGGATCGCTTCGCTGGCTGATGAAAATCGGTTGCAGCGGGGCAGGGAACGCGCTGCGCGTATTTTAGCTGCAATGCACAATTTATCACCCGGGACTTCCCAAAGTTTCATCTGTCCTCACGGCCGCGCCACCCATAGTCTCCCTGAACCGATCTGCCGCCGCTAAGCCCGTGGCGGCACGCGAAGCTCTCAGGGGTCTCCATGAACCGCGGCCTGATGATCGCTGTTGCTCTCGTCGCGATCGTCGCGGCCAGCTATTTCAGCTTCAGCACCTGGGCGATCCGGCACGACGCCATCGATCTTTTCGACGCGTCGCGCGGCCGACCGGTCGCTATCGATGTCGCGGTCCGGCGCGATGTGGAAATGCAGGCGATGGCGGGGCTGCGGACGCTGCCGGTGGCCATCGTCAACCACGGCAATACCGTGAAGAACACCGAGTATTCGTTTCTCGCCAACGTGCTCGCCTTGCGCGGCTATCTGGTGCTGAGCATCCAGCATGATTTGCCGACCGACCCGCCGCTGGTGACCAGGGTCGGCGAGCCCTATGTCGGCAGGCTCCCGGTCTATCATCGCGGCGTCGCCAACATTCTGTTCGCCGTCGACGAAATGAAGAGAAGAATCGACTACGCGAATTACGACAGGCTGCTGATGGTCGGTCACTCCAACGGCGGCGATATCTCGATGTTCTTCGCCAAGGAGCATCCCGACCTGATCAAGCGCGTCGTGACGCTGGACAATCTGCGGGTGCCGTTTCTGACCCAGGCCAAGTTCAAGATCCTGTCGTTCCGGTCCAAGGACGCGCGATTCGTGCCGGACCCGGGCGTCGTCCCCGATGACGACGAATGCGCCAAGACCGGGATCGAGGTCATCAAGACCGGCGCGCAGCACACCGACATGACCGATAGCGGGCCCGATGAGGTCAAGGCGAAGATTCAGGATGTGCTCGACCGCTTCCTCAGCGACGAGAGCGATCTGCGTGGGCTGCGGACCGACCAGCTGATGCTCCCGACCTCGGCAACGGTGCCGGCCGTACCCTCGGAAGGCCTGCGAGCCGCCATTGCCTCGGGGAAGACCGCAGTTCCCTAGCTTGAGTAACACCGGTGCAGGTCGCGCGGCGCGCTTGATCGCGCCGCGAATTCGGCGTTCAGTGCGGGTCACTGAGGCCGGTGAAGTGTGATGTCCCGTGATCTGCCCCCGCGAACGCCGACGTCCCGAGCCAGCGACAGCGATGCGCTGACGAAGCCGGCCGCCTCGGCCGAAATCGCGGACTTCCTATACAAGGTGAAGGCCGTCGCGCCCCACGCCGGCGCGGGGCGCGCCCGGCTGATTTTCGCGCTCGACGCGACCATGAGCCGCCAGCCGACCTGGGATCTCGCCTGCCAGTTGCAGTCGGAGATGTTTCGCGAAGCCGGGTCGGTCGGCGGCCTCGACGTTCGGCTCGTGTATTTTCGTGGGCTGAATGAATGTCGGGCCAGCCCGTGGATCACCGAGGCGGCGCAATTGTCGCGGCTGATGAGCCGTATCACGGTCGAGGGCGGCCATACCCAGATCCGCAAGGTGTTGTCGGAGGCCCGGCGCGAAGCGGTCGCGCATGGCGTCCGCGCGCTGGTTTTCGTCGGCGATGCGATGGAAGAAAACGCGGACGATCTCTGCGCGACCGCAGGAGAGCTGGGCCTGCTCAAGGTGCCGGTGTTCATGTTCCAGGAAGGGCAAGACGCTGCGACCGAGCAGGTCTACAGGGACATCGCGCGTCTTTCCGGCGGCGCTTACGGCCGCTTCGACCCCGGCGCGGCGGCGCAGTTGCGCGATCTGTTGAGGGCGGTGGCCGCCTATGCGGCTGGCGGGCGCGAGGCGCTGCTGCGGTTGTCGCAATCCGCCAGCGGGGCTGCCGCGCTGCTCGCGCAAATCCGCTAGGCCGCCAGGTCGCTCAGTGCCTTTCCCAACGCGCGGCAACCGACTATCTATCCCGTCATGCCAACCCTGATCGCGGGCGCCGTTGCCGTCATTGTGCTCTATTCGCTGCTGCAGATGCTTCGCGCGGCGAACCCCGCCGTGCTGGCCCGCGCGCTCAAGGTCGCGGGCGGGATCGTCTGCCTTGCGGTGGCGGCATTTACCGGCGTGAAGGGCGAGTTGGCGGTCGCGATCCCGCTCGGCCTGTTCGGCGCCGGGCTGCTGGGCTGGACGCCGGCGATGTCCGCATTTGGGCTCCTGGGCAAGCTGGGATGGGGTCGACGCGCCAAATCCGCAGGGCAGTCGTCGCGGGTTCGATCCAGTTTCCTCGACATGACCCTCGACCACGACACCGGCGCATTGCAGGGCGTCATTGTCGCCGGCGCTCACGCCGGGCGATCGCTCGATGAACTCGACCTCGGGCAGCTTGCCGCGCTGATCCCGACCTTCGACCCGGAGAGCTGCGCGCTACTTGAAAGTTATCTTGATCGCAGGTTTCCCGCCTGGCGTCAGGACGCGCAGGGCGCAGGGACAGGGGGGCAGGGCGGCCAGCCGCCGAGCGGCAAAATGACGGCGCAGGAGGCTTATCAGATCCTTGGCCTGCAGCCGGGCGCGGGACGGGACGAGATCGGGCGCGCGCACCGATCGCTCATGAAGAAATTGCATCCCGACCAGGGGGGGTCGACGTATCTCGCGGCCCGGGTAAACGAGGCCAAGGAGACCCTGCTTCGCACGCATCACAGTTGAACTCCAGCACGCTACATCACGCACGTCGCGTGGGCTGTCCGGATGCTCTGAATGATGCCTCTGGGCTCGTTTGAATGGCCCGTCCCTGTCGTCTCAGTTCTAGCGTTCAATCGTTGATGAGACGTTTCGATCGTCGACATTGTCGTCCGCGCCCGGCTGCAGGCCAAGGATCTGATAAGCCTCCT
>JBKQQE010000050.1:0-6970 GCA_052326245.1 Xanthobacteraceae bacterium
ATCGCGGTGCATCACACAGCCCCCTTGCATCGGCGCGGCGTCCGGTGGAATTTTCGCCCCTGGTTTGAAGGGAAGCCTGCGTGCAGACCATGACATCCGCGCCGGCGGCGATCGACCCGGGGGCGATCGTCTGCCTCGACGACATCGAGGTGTCGTTTCGCCTTGCCGGTGGGCGCCGCTACACGGCGGTCGAGCGGGCCAGCCTCAGCGTCGCGGCCGGCGAATTCGTCGCCATCGTCGGGCCGACCGGCTGCGGCAAGTCGACTTTGCTCAACGTCGCCGCCGGCCTGTTGCGGCCGGCCGCGGGCGAGGTCGCCATCGCCGGCGCGCCGCTCGCCGGCCTCAACCGGCAGGCCGGCTACCTGTTCCAGGCCGACGCCCTGTTTCCATGGAAGACCGCGCTGGAGAATGTCGCGCTCGGGCTCGAGGTCGCCGGCGAGGCACGGGCCGCGGCGCGGGCGAAGGCGCAGGACTGGCTCGGCCGCGTCGGGCTTTCGTCGTTCGCGCAGCGCTACCCGCACATGCTGTCGGGCGGCCAGCGCAAGCGCGTCGGACTTGCCCAAGTGCTGATTCGCGACCCCGCGATTCTCTTGATGGACGAGCCGTTCGGCCCGCTCGACGCCCAGACCCGGCAGATCATGGGCAATCTCCTGCTCGAGCTGTGGAGCGCCGCGCGCAAGGCGGTGCTGTTCGTGACCCACGACCTGGAGGAGGCGATCGCGCTGGCCGACCGCGTGGTGATCATGTCGGCGGGGCCTTCCGCGCGCATCATCGGCGACTGGCGCGTGCCGCTGGCGCGCCCGCGCGACAGTTTCGAGATCCGGCTGGAGCCGGCGTTTCACGAACTGCACCGCGAGATCTGGGGCGTGCTGAAGGCGGAAGTGGTGAAGAGCTATGCCGCGGCGTGAGTTGGTGTTTTTGGATCAGGAGCCGAATGTTGCTTCTGTGCATTGCGTCTCTTTCTGCCGTCATGCCCGGCCAGCGCGATCCGTCTTCGACGGATCGCTAGGACTTAGGTCTGCCGGGCATCCACGTCTTCACAGCCTTGTCGCAAGCAAGACGTGGATGGCCGGGACAAGCCCGGCCATGACGAAAGTATTTGTTCCTGTCGTTACGGGGGCGACGCAATGAACCGCGCCACCCTGTTCGCCCTCCAGCTTCTCGTCGCGGTGGTGCTGGTGGCGCTGTGGCAGCTTCTGACCACGGTGCCGCTGTTCGGCAGCATCCTGCTGCCGCCGTTCTTCTTCTCGACCCCGGAAAAGGTGTTTTCCCGCATCGTCAAATGGGTCGTGGAGGGCACCGTGTGGCGCCACCTTGCGGTGACGCTGACCGAATCCCTGCTCGCCTTCGTGATCGGCTCGCTGTCGGGCGCGCTGATCGGCTTCTGGTTCGCGCGGCAGCAGACCGTCGCCGCGGTGTTCGACCCCTATGTCAAGATGATGAACGCGCTGCCGCGGGTGGTGCTGGCGCCGATCTTCGCGCTGTGGCTGGGCTTGGGCATCTGGTCGAAGGTCGCGCTCGGCATCACGCTGGTGTTCTTCGTGGTGTTCTTCAACGTCTACCAGGGCGTCAAGGAGGCCAACGCCACGCTGGTCGACAACGCCCGCATGCTCGGCATGAGCGAGCGGCAGCTGCTGCGCCACGTCTACTGGCCCTCGGCGCTGTCGTGGATGTTTTCCTCGCTGCACACCTCGGTCGGCTTCGCCGTGGTCGGCGCGGTGGTCGGCGAGTATCTCGGCGCCTCGGCCGGGCTCGGCTACCTGATCCAGCAGGCCGAAGGCGTGTTCGACGTCGCCGGCGTGTTCGCGGGCATGATCGTGCTGGCCGCGGTGGTGATGCTGATCGATGTCGTGGTCGGCCGGATCGAGCGCCGCTTGCTGGTGTGGCGGCCGACGGCCGGCGGCGGGCGGGAGTGACATTGGCGAAGGCCCTTGCGGGACGGTGCGTGGCGGCACATTCTGCCGTTGTCGCCGGATGGTCCCGGCCATCACGAAACAAGAAAATACTCTACGGGTGGAAGAAATGAAGGTGTTTCCGAGGGCCTTGAGATCGGCCGTCGCCGTGTTGGCGCTGCTCGCTGCTCTCGATACCGGCGCCTTCGCCCAGGCGGTCGAAAAGCCCGACCTGGTGCTGGGCGTCGGCGGCCGCAGCCTGCTGTATTACCTGCCGCTGACGCTCGCCGACCGGCTCGGCTATTTCAAGGAAGAGGGGCTCAACGTCACCATCACCGACTTCGGCGGCGGCGCCAAGGCGCTGCAGTCCCTGATCGGCGGCTCGGCCGACGTCGTCACCGGGGCCTATGAACACACCATCTTCATGCAGGCCAAGGGGCAGGAGATCGCCGCGGTGCTGGAACTCGGCCGCTTTCCCGGCATCGTGCTGGCGGTGCGCAAGGACCGCGCGGCGGCGGTGAAATCGTTCAAGGACCTCAAGGGCATGAAGATCGGCGTCACCGCGCCGGGCTCCTCGACCAATTTCTTCGTCGACGCGCTGATCGCCCAGGACGGCCTCAAGCCGGAGGACGTCGCGATCATCGGCGTCGGCACCGGCATGAGCGCGATCGCGGCGGCGAAGAAGGGCGACATCGACGCCATCTGCAACCTCGATCCGGCGATCACGCGGCTGACCCAGGACGGCGACGTCGAGGTGCTGGCCGACCTGCGCACCGAGGAGGGCAACTGGAAGCTGTTCGGCGGCAACACGCCGGCGGCGGTGGTCTATCTCAAGCGCGACTTCATCGACAGGAATCCGGTCACCACCCAGCACCTGGTCAATGCGTTCTACCGGTCGCTGAAATGGCTCGCCGCGGCGACGCCGGAGGACGTCGCCAAGGCGGTGCCCGAGGAGTACTACCTCGGCGACCGCGCGCTCTATGTCGCCGCGGTCAAGGCCTCGGCGCCGATGTATTCGAAGACCGGGGTGATTCCCCGCGCCGGCATGATCCGCGCGCGCGACATGCTGCAGCGCTTCGATCCCGATCTCAAGGACGCCAAGATCGATCTCGACAAGACTTTCGACGGCCGTTTCGTCGCCAATGTTTCCGCCGCCGCCGCCGCGGAGCCCGCGGCCGCCAAACCGGCGGACGGCAAGTGAGCGCCCCCTCCGGCTTCGCCGCGACGGTGCGGGAGGTCGGCCGGCTCGAGCTCGGCTTCGAGCCGTGGGCATGGCCGTTCGCGGCGGCGCGGCGCGGCGAGATCGACGCGCATTTCGCGGCGGCGCGCCAGGCCCGCCCGCAGCTGTTCAACGGCCGCGTGCTGCTGCTGCGCTCGCCGCGCCACGAGGGCGAGATCTTCCGCGCCAGCTATTTCGAGACCGATTTCGCCAGCTTCCTGGCCTGGCGCGACTGGGGTTTCCCCGGCGCGGGCGTCTATAACGGCTTCGGCATGGGCGCGCTGCGCGGCAATGACGGCGTCTTCGTGCTGGGCGAGATGTCGGCGCACACCGCCAATGCCGGTCGGGTCTACTTTCCATCCGGCACGCCGGACCCCAGCGATCTGGTCCGCAACCGGGTCGACATGGTGGGAAGCGTGATGCGCGAGGTCGAGGAGGAGACCGGGCTCAGGACCTTCGACTACCGCGCCGCGGCGGGCTGGCACTGCGTCGAGAGCGGGGCCGCGATCGCGCTGATGCGGCTGCTCGACTGCACCGTGCCGGCGGCATCGGTGAAGCGCCGGATCGAGATCAATCTCAGGGCCCAGCGCAATCCCGAACTGGCGGCGATCCATCTGGTGCGCGACCGCCGCGATTTCACCCCGGCGATGCCGGTCTTCGTCACCGCCTTCATCGACGCGATGACGGGGTGAGGGAAACGCGCAAAGCCTCGAAGCGTCATCCTGGTGCGAGCCGCGTGCGCCCGAGCAGGCCGAGCAGAGCGAGGCCGTTGCGAATGGCGCAAAAAGAAAAGCGGCGGGCCTCGAAGGATGCGCGGGCGTTCGGGAGGCATGGCGCGACGGGCGCCGGGGCAGTCATCCTTCGAGGGCGCTTCGCGCCACCTCAGGATGACGAGAGACGCCAGTCGCGCACCTCAGGCAGCCGCGCCGGCGATGCCGTTTGCGGCACCGCCGGCGCCCGGTTTCCAGGCCGGACTACGACGCGTAGACCGCGCGCTCGAACCGCTCATACACGCCCATGAAACGCGGCTCGACGAACGGCAGCGACTGGGTCAGCAGCACCGCCGCGAGATTCTTCTTCGGATCGAACCAGCAATGGGTGTTGAGAACGCCGGCCCAGAACTGCGAGCCGGCCGAGCGCATTCCCGGGACATCCTCATCGACCCGCATGAAGGCCATGCTGTGGGATTTCTTGACCCCGGGGAAGATGTCCACGTCCGCGGTGATCGCCGGCACCACGGTTTTCAGGATGCCGATCCTGGTGTCGCCGATCTGGTTGGCGAGCAGGTTCTCGACGCCGTTCTGGCTGATGAGCCGTTTGCCGTCGAGCTGGCCCTTGTTCAGGTACATCCGCAGAAACCGCATGTAGTCCGGCGCGGTGGAATACAGCGCGTGGCCCATGCCGTAGAATTCCGGATGCGCGGGCGGCGCGATCGCAAAGTCGCCGAATTTGCCGTCCTCGCCCCTGATGGATACCGCAGCCAGACGGCTGGAGAGGTCGTCCTCCACCTCGAAGCGCGTGTCGGGCATGTTCAGCGGACCGAATATCTCCTCGCGGCAGAAGCGATCGATCTTGCGCCCGTCGACCGCCTCGACCACCTGGCCAAGCCAGTCGATTCCGATGCCGTAGTCCCAGCGCGCGCCGGGGTCGAAGGCGAGCGGATAGAACAATGATGCCTTCAGCCCGGACAGGATCGAGGGAAGGCCGGTCGCCTGCATGTATTTCGGAATGTCCGGATTCCAGAACTCGTAGACCAAGCCGGAGGTGTGCGTCGCCAGGTGCCGCACCGTCGCCTTGCCGCGCGGCGGGCGAAGCCGCGGCGTCTCGCCGTCGAAACCGTCGAGCACCTGGACCTTGCTGAATTCCGGGATGATCGCTTCGACCGGCGTATTGGCGTCGAGCTTGCCGCGATCCATCAGGATCATCGCGGCCGTCGAGCCGATCGCTTTCGTCATGGAAAAGATGCGGAACACCGTATCCTGCGCCGCACGGTGTCCCGGCGCCCGGTCGCCCGCGGCGCCCGACCATTTGATGCCGTCCTTGTCGCCGACCGCGGCGACGAGAAAGGGCGCGTCCTGCGCGCGGACGCTTTGTTCGATCACGTCATTCAGGTGAGACATGGCATCCTCCCGCACGGCCATTGTCCCGACGGCTGCTTTGATGTGGGTCGGGTTTCGTCGCGGCCGGCGATTGAAGTCTGCGACGGTACCGCGGTCTCGGCAAGACCGCGCCGTCGCAGGAACCGCGGCGCGGTTGGCGGTGAACGGTCCGGAGCCGCGGTGATAGGTCAGTCCTGTTGACCCTCTGGGGCTTAGTGTCCCGGCTCAGTAGCGGGGGCGGCCTGCGAAAAAACCGGCTTTTCCTTTCGCCGGCCATGGCCTAAAAGCACTCGCGACGCGCCCGTGAAACCAACCGTCAACGGTTTTGGTCGAGATTCGGGCGGTCACAGGACGAGGTCGATGATTCGCTTGTACGCGCAGGGATCAGCAGGCACGGGGGCTTCCGCCGCCGCCGGCCGCGCGTTGTCCCGCGACCTCGCCACGCTCCTTTCCGGCGGACTGCTGCTTCTTATCAGCCCCTGAGGCCGGCTGGGCGTTTGCGCCTGGGCACTCAGGGGATTGACGAAGCCAACACCCCCCGCAGCAGCGCCCGCACCGACCGGCGCCCAGTTTCAAGGAAGCAAGTCCAATGACCAGCACGACTCCAGATCAGTCCGACGCCAACCGCGTCGTCATTTTCGACACCACCTTGCGCGACGGCGAGCAGTGCCCCGGCGCCACCATGACCTTCGAGGAGAAGCTCAACATCGCCGCGATGCTCGACGCGATGGGCGTCGACGTCATCGAGGCCGGCTTCCCGATCGCCTCCGACGGCGACTTCGAGGCGGTGAGCGAGATCGCCCGCCGCACCAGGAACGCGGTGGTGTGCGGGCTGTCGCGGGCCGGCGCCAAGGACATCGACCGCTGCGCCGAGGCGATCAGGCCGGCAGCGCGCGGCCGCATCCACACCTTCCTGTCCACCTCGCCGGTGCACATGAAGCACAAGCTGCAGATGGACGCGCAGCAGGTCTATGAGCTGGTGATCTCGTCGGTGACGCGCGCCCGCAACCACACCGACAACGTCGAGTGGTCGTCGGAGGACGGCACCCGCACCGAGTTCGACTTCCTGTGCCGCTGCGTCGAGGCCGCGATCAAGGCCGGCGCCACCACCATCAACATTCCCGACACCGTCGGCTACACGGTGCCGGAGGAGTATTTCGACCTGTTCAAGCGGGTGCGCGACAACGTGCCGAATTCCGACCAGGCGGTGTTCTCGGTGCATTGCCACAACGACCTCGGCATGGCGGTCGCCAACTCGATGGCCGGCGTGCGCGCCGGCGCCCGCCAGATCGAATGCACCATCAACGGCATCGGCGAGCGCGCCGGCAACGCCGCGCTCGAGGAAGTGGTGATGGCGATGAAGGTGCGCAACGACAAATTGCCGTACTGGACCAAGATCGACACCACCATGCTGACCCATGCCTCCAAGGTGGTGTCGGCGGCGACCTCGTTCCCGGTGCAGTACAACAAGGCGATCGTCGGGCGCAACGCCTTCGCCCACGAGAGGGGCATCCACCAGAACGGCATGCTGAAGAACGCGCAGACCTTCGAGATCAAGCTGCCGGAGTCGGTCGGCGTGAAGCAGACCTCATTGGTCATGGGCAAACATTCCGGCCGCCATGCCTTCGTGCACAAGCTGGAAGAGCTCGGCTACGAATTGGCCAACAATCAGCTCGAGGATGCGTTCGTGCGCTTCAAGGCGTTGGCCGACAAGAAGAAGCAGGTTTACGACGAAGACATCGAGGCACTGGTGGATGAAG